>NZ_JAIVFV010000075.1 GCF_020829445.1 Nostoc sp. CHAB 5836 | reverse complement strand
GGGTGCGTTAGCGTTTCGCGTAACGCACCGAATCCTTAAGAATGGTGCGTTACGCTGTCGCTAACGCACCCTACAAATACTTAATGTTGTTCAAAAATCAAACCGGATTCCTATAGGACTTACGCAAGTGTGACAAAAAATAAAAGCTTTTAGTTTGTAGTAAGGGCTTCAGCCCTGATTTTGAGGACTAAAGTCCTCACTACAAACTCAAAATAATATGCCAGTTGCGTAAGTCCTAGAAAAGAGTTGAACTACAGGTTTCAAGATCGACGTGGTTTATTTACCACTCCTGTGGTCTCGCTGATGCTTTGGAGAGACTACAGGGAGTATTATTTATTATTATTGATATTTTAAAGATTTGTTAAATAAGTTTATCTAACCGGAAGATTATGGTAATTAAATAATAACTATTTCTTAGTTTGGTTTCTAATTTATTCTTTCAAAAAACGAGTAAGCCTTGTGATATTTAAAATCAATCAATTGTTAAAGTCTTATGTCAAATATTTACCAGCAATTACAGCGATCATAACAGTTCTTCCATTACCAGTTAAAGCAGCAATTTTTTTAGTAAATGAACGCGCTGCTTTGGGAGGTAATGATGAAGTTAATTGGGTAAGTTTAGGTAAAGTATTCAATCCCGTTGCTCCTGATTATTCTGCTTTTTTACCTAACTCTTTGTCAGCAACATCCCAAGATGGTTTAACTTTGAATGTAAATATAGCTCCAGCTAGTAATCCTCAGATTACTCCACCATACGTCTTTCAAACTTTACCTTCCCCTGGTATTCGGAGTAACTTCGCTCAAGGAGATTTTGTACTCTTCGGAGGTATAGACCCAACAGGTTTTCGACCTCTTCCTCCTGGTGCCCCTGATCCTGGTAGTCGGGGGAACGGAGGGCCTTTTACCATTAGTTTTGCCCAGCCTGTTTTCGGCGCTGGGACTCAGATAGCCGTAGACATTAGTAATTTAGAAGTTGAAACTTTTATCACCGCTTTTGATAACGCTAATAACTTATTGGGTAGTTTCTCAGTTTTAAGTACTTCGTCGCTAGCATTAGATAATTCGGCAGTGTTCTTGGGAGTTCGTAGTGACACTGCAAACGTTTCGCGGCTTGTTTTTAGCAGTTCTAATCCAGAATACGGCTTGGCAATTAATAAGTTAACCATTATTGCAGTTCCTGAACCAAGTTATACCTTGGCGATATTAGCTTTTGGTGTTTCAGGTGCTATTTTGAAACTACGCAAACGCGAGTGCATCTCGTAGAGAAGAAAGAAATGCTTAACTGAACTGTATTGCCTTAGAGGATGTTTGAAAAGTATTTGATTGTGATTTTAGGCACTTGTTGATCCCCCCTAACCCCCCGATCAATTGGGGGAAGAATCAAAGTCCCCCAATTTATCGGGGAGCCACTGCGGTCTTGGGGGTTTCCCCCATGAGCAAGTGGCGTGGATTTAGGGGGATATAAAACTTTTTGCTACCAACAAGAGGACTTTTCAAACATCCTCTTAAAGCAGATGAAATTCTGCGATCGCTCTGTTAAAGTTTTTATTTTCATGTCCTGGGTTGCTGAGTTTAATCAAGGCAAAACGCTGTAAGGGTGTTAAAGCTGCCCAATGTTGCTGTGTCAGGGTTACACCTATTTCTTGAGCTTTTTCCTGGATGTTGGCTGGTACAGTGGCAGAGTCTAGCCATGCAGGATGAGGATCGATGGGCAATTTTGTAGCTGGTATACCCGTGCGTTGTAGAATTAACTGCTGTATATGCTCACGGTAAGACTGAATTTCCGTTTCTGTAGTGCAAGGTAATTCGACTAAAGCTTGACGCTCGGCTGTAGTCATTTGATTCCAATCAGACAATTTTAGCTTGATGCCACAAGTATCTAATTTGCAACGCACCTGCATGGGGATGCAACGTAGGGAATCAACAAAGTCTGCTTCAAATTCAAAGAAATCTGTCATTGTTCGGCAAACTCAAAGTTTATGGGTGAGAGTGGGGAGTAAGGAGTGGAAAAATGTTTTTTAAATCCACAATAGTTTCTTGGATCTTTTATTTAACGAACTTTGGGGGTTTAAGTCAAGAGTCTCTACAGGCAGAACGTTTTGGGTCGGGGTGTAAATCCCCGTTAAAAAACTTAATTACGAATTACGAATTATTTTAACTTCCATCTTTGGAATTACTGATCCGAATTATCAAATAACTAATTGATAAGGCAAGAATAGCTATACCTAGACCAATTATATCAATACCTCCAACTTTTTCTAAGTCAAGAATAATAATTTTTCTGGCAACAGCAATTAAAGAAGTGACAATAACTAATTCAACCTGAAAAACGTGTCTTCGTAGATAGGCGGTAATATTTTCTAAGATTTCTAAAGCGATTAAAATATTTAAAAATAACCCGAAAATCTTATACAATGTTGTGTTAAATTTACCATAGGGTGCCGTAAACAACTCTCTAAAAATAAACACTCCTAAATCTACGATCGCTACTAAAATTACAATTACCATGAAAATAGATAGAGCTTTAGAAACTAGCACTTCTATGTTTTCAATGATGTGCATGAAGTTATCATCTTTAGTAGCTTCTAGAATTCGCCTCAGTAACTTTTTCATATGTTGCACCCGATTTGGAAATAAAATAAAATCCCATAGATAAATCTAGAGGATTAAAAGAATTCGTAATTCGTAATTAAGTTTTGCAACTCTTAGAGGTTGTTTGAAAAGTGTTTTTGGTAACATCTAAGCCTCAGAAACCTAACCCCCCCAGCCCCCCTTCCCTAGAAGGGAATGGGGGTTTCAAAGCCTCTTGACCTTTCGGGGAGAGGAATGGAAGCGGGGTTTCTAGTATACTTTCCGACTTTTCAAACATCCTGTTGGAGGTTGTTTTAGAAGTTTTTCGCTGTGACTTTAGGCACTTGTTGATCCCCCCTAACCCCCCTTAAAAAGGGGGAAGAATCAAAGTCCCCTTTTTTATAGCGGTTCTCCCTTGGGTGCAGTACAGTTTTGACCTCACTTCCATTCCTCTCTCCTAAGAGGAGAGAGGCTTTGAATCTTACTCCCCAACGCTAGAAGGGAAGGGGCTGGGGGTTAGGTCTGTATTCCATGCAATTGAGAACCGCTACAAGGGGGATTTAGGGGGATCTGGAACGTTTTGATACCTACAATAGGACTTCTCTAAACATTCTCTTAGAGGTTGTTTGAAAAGTGTTTCGCTGTGACTTTAGGCACTTTTAGATCCCACATTCCGCACGCCAGTCCCTCCACTTGGCGAGACCCCAGTCAAGGCGCTGGCTCCCCGATAAATTGGGGGGAACCGGAATTATGATAATTGGTAAGAGTCAAAATTAAATAGTCATAGAAAATAATAACTGTTGATTGTTGACAAAATTACCTATTAATGCCGATAAATCAACACTTTAGGGGTACACTTTGCAGCTTACCATTGTAAGGACTGAAGTTGTTGATTTTTGATTGTAACTTCCAGAGAAATTGGTATCAGTTGCACTGCACAGGCTTTTAATTCTGGTTGCAGTGAATCGGGGCACGATTCTGGATGGGTGAGGGCATTAGCTTCGGCATTGTCTGCCCATAGCGAACCCCAGTGCATGGGGACAAAAACTGTACCAGGTGCGATCGCTTTTGTCACTTTAGCAGGAAACTTCGCTTTACCTCGACGCGATCGCACTTCTACATGCATACTATCTACAATACCTAATTTAGCAGCATCACGGGGATGAATTTCGATAAATGGTTCGGGATGCATTTTACAAATTTTTTCAATTCGGCCGGTACGCGTCTGCGTATGCCAGTGTCCGTAAAGTCGCCCAATAGTTAGCACAAAAGGATAATCTGGGTCTGGTGGCTCTGCCAATCCCTTTGAGTAATATGCCCCAAATCGAGCGCGTCCGTCAGGGGTATGGAAGCGTAAATCAGTGTAAAGGCGTTTGGAGTTAGGGAGATGAGGAGGATGAGGGGGATGAGGAGGATGAGGCAGAAGTTTTGCTCCCTTATCTCCCTTATCTCCCTTATCTCCCTTATCTCCCTTATCTCCCTTATCTCCCTCATCTTCCCCACAAGGCCATTGAGTTGGCCCTTGTGCTTGTAATTGCGCGTGACTGATACCCGTCATGTCGCAAGGACGAGTTTTAGTTAGTTTGACAAACTCAGTATAAACTTCGGCGGAGTTAGCAAAGGCAAACTCTTTCTCAAAACCTAATCTACGTCCAACTTCGGCAAAAATTTCCCAATCTGCTTTAGCTTCTTTTGGCGGTTGGCGGAATGCTGAACACAGAGTTACTACTCGTTCGGAGTTTGTCATCACGCCAGTTTTTTCACCCCATTGGGCTGCTGGTAGTAAAACGTGAGCGAAAGCAGAGGTTTCTGTGGGATAATAAGCATCTTGGTAGATGGTAAAAGGCGATCGCAACAACGCCTTCTTAGTTCGCTCCAAATCTGGCATACTCACAGCTGGGTTGGTAGCTGCAATCCACAGTAACTCTACAGCACCATTTTCCAAGCCAGTAATCATATCCCAAACACTCAAACCGGGATTAGGCGAAATTTGTCCTGGCTTGAGTCCCCAAAACTCCTCAACTTCTGCGCGGTGCTGAGGATTTTTTACCACCCGATAACCCGGTAATAAATGCGCTAAACCTCCGGCTTCGCGTCCTCCCATCGCGTTTGGCTGACCCGTGAGGGAAAAAGGGCCAGCCCCAGGTTTGCCAATTTGTCCAGTCATCAGGTGCAGGTTAATAATAGTTCTTACCTTGGCCGTCCCTTCTGACGATTGATTCACACCCATTGACCACAACGACAGTACCCGCTCAGATTGACCCCAATAGCGAGCTGCTGTTTCTAAATCTTCAATGGTGATTCCACATTGACGAGCTACTATTTCTGGCGGATGGTGGCGAATCACTTCCGCGTATGCAGGAAAGTTGCTGGTGCAGTCGTCCATGAACATGGTATCAACGTAGTTCCAGTGCATCAACAAGTGGGCGATGCCGTTCAACAAGTCGATATCTGTACCGGGACGAATAGCTAAATGCAAATCTGCGGCTTCTGCGGTTGGTGTGCGACGGGGATCAACCACAATCATTTTGACTTTGCGGTTCTTTTTGTGATATTTTTCTAGTCGGTTAAAAACTATGGGGTGACATTCAGCTGTATTCGTACCAATTAAAAATGCACAGTCGGTTAATTCTAAGTCATCGTAACAGCAAGGGGGCCCGTCTGAGCCAAAACTCTGAATGTATCCAGCCACAGCACTAGACATACATAAACGTGAGTTGGCATCAAAGTTATTAGTACCCAGACAGCCTTTGATGAGTTTTTGGGCGATGTAATAGTCCTCGGTTTGAAACTGACCGGAACCATACATACATAAGGCTTCTGGCCCTTGGGTGAAGCGGATAGTTTGAATGCGCTTGGTGATCAGATCAAAGGCTTCATCCCAACTAACGCGCCGAAACTCTTGATCTAAGGAGTCTCGCACCATTGGGTAATGTAATCTATTTTTATCTAAAGATTCTGCGATCGTTGCACCTTTGACGCAGACCATTCCTTGACTAGATGGATGGGCTTTGTCTCCCCGCACCCGCCAAATTGGATTTCCTTGGCTATCTCGATTAGTTGCTTTGTTATGTTGGGCTGGAGGTGAAACTTCTAAACCACACCCAACACCACAGTAGGGACAGAGGGTTTTGGTAAATTCACTCATGGCTATTATACTATTTTGTTGTTTTGATTGAGCAGCCTCAGATGTAGCAGCAGTTTGAGAAATTTGTGTGTTACGCAAAAATCCCTAAAAAGCTTAATTTATCGAACCGCAGAGACGCAGAGAGCGCAGAGAGTAGAAAAAGAGATTTTTATCAGAAAAATGCTGAAAACCTGTGAGAAATAGGACGCACAAGCGTCCGAACTTCGTACTTTAGGTTGGGTTGAGGAACGAAACCCAACCTACATATTTTTATTTTTTAGGCAAAACCTATGGAGTATTGCTGTAAATCTTACTCCCCTTCCCTTGTAGGGAAGGGGCTGGGGGTTAGGTCTGTATTACTACTTCATCCTTGAGTTGATTATTCTTCACTTAAGAGAATAGAGTTTTTAGTTGCGGTTTCTGGAAGTTCTTCTTCATAAGCTGCTGCAAAGGAACCTTTTGGTTCTTTGAGGAAGAAGGCACACATAAAAGCACAGACTAAAGCAGCTATACCCATTGTGGTAAATAGTGTTGGAGCGTTGGTTAAGCTCAAAATTGTCAGGTAAACTACGCCGCCAAAATTACCGTAAGCTCCCACATTACCGGCAATCTGTCCAGTAGCTTCTTTCTTAATTAGGGGTACGATGCCGTAGGTTGCACCGCAGCCAGCTTGGGCAAAGTAGGCGGCAATCATTGTCACTGCGATCGCTAGCGGAATCGGCCAGCTACTATTAATGAAATGTGCCATCAAATAACTAACTCCAATGCCGACACTGATAATTGTCATTGTCCATTTACGGGAGCTAAATTTATCAGAAATTAAGCCACCACTGGGACGAGAAACTAAATTTAAGAAGGGATAGGTAGCGGCAATCATCCCGGCGACAACATGCTCTAAAGCAAAGGTTTTTTCAAAAAATGCCGGGAGCATAGAAACAACTGCTAGTTCGCTGCCAAAGTTAGTTACGTAAGTGAATTCGAGTAAAGCTACTTGACCAAATTGAAAGCGTTCAGATGGGGCGTAAGTTTTCTTGCCAATTAGAAGTTCTCGGTTTACTTGCCAAGCTTTGTAACTTTGGTAAGCAAATAATCCTGCTAATAGTAACCAAGTCAGATACATTTGGTTCAAAGTTAGGAAGTGAATGTTCTTTTGTTCCAAACGCCAAGCTAATAAACCTAGAGCGAAAATCAAACCGAAATTCGAGACAATCATTGCCCAGAAGCTTTTAACACTCGTCACTTCTAGAGAACCATTTTTCTTAGGTTTCTTATAGATTTTACCAGTGGGTGTGTCTTGGACACTGTTGTAATAAATTACGCCGTAAATGGCTGTAATGATCCCTGTAAATGCGATCGCAAATCGCCAGTTAGAACCACCACCAGCGAAAAAGCTCGTAGAAACTGCAAGTATCGGTAAGGCAAATTCTGCACCAAAAGCCCCAAAGTTGCCCCAACCGCCATAAATACCTTGGGCAATTCCTATCTCCTTCGGCTGGAACCACTCGGACACCATGCGAATACCCACAACAAACCCACAACCGACAATTCCCATCAGCAAACGACTGATGACTAGTTGATTAAAGTCTTGCGCTAGGGCCGTCGCTAAACAAGGAATAACCGCAAACATTAGCAGGATTGAGTAGGTAATTCTGGGGCCAAAACGATCCAGAAGCATCCCAATAATTATTCGTGCGGGAATTGTGAGGGCGAGGTTACAGATGCCTAAAGTTTTAATTTGCTCAGGCGCTAAACTTAGTTCTTTGCCAATGGTTGTAGCAAAGGGAGCAAAGTTAAACCAACAAACAAAGGTGAGAAAGAATGCAAACCAAGTCTGATGTAAGATGCGGTAGCGATCGCTGAATGAAAATAATTTTTTAAGCATTCTGATTTTTTGAGGGGAGATGTGGTTCGACTTCGCTCACCAACCGGGGGATGAGGGGACGCGGGGACGCGGGGAGATGAGGGACAGAAGAGGACAAGGAGAGAATAACTCCTAACTCCTAACTCCTAACTCCTAACTCCTAATTCAGCATTCCCTGTTTGCCCAATATTTTATTCGTCACCATGAGCAAATCGACGGAAGAGGAAGTCTAGGGCGTAGTTCCGGAGGTTGTAGTATTCTGGGTCTTCCATGATGCGGCGACGGTTGCGGGGGCGGGAGAAGGGAATATTTAGGATTTCGCCGATGTTGGCAGATGGGCCGTTAGTCATCATCACAACTCTGTCGGCGAGGAAAAGTGCTTCATCAATGTCATGGGTAATCATGAGTACGGTGACTTGATGTTCGCGCCAGATTTGCAGGAGTTCTTCTTGTAATTCTTCTTTGGTGATGGCGTCTAAGGCACCGAAGGGTTCATCAAGAATCAAAACTTGGGGACGAATGGAAAGGGCGCGGGCGATCGCTACTCGCTGTTTCATCCCACCAGAAAGCTGACTGGGTTTCTTGTCAGCCGCTTCTGTCAGTCCCACCATTGCTAAATTTTCTCTGGCGATCGCCCGTTTTTCTGCCTGGGTTTTTCTCGGAAACACGGAATCAATAGCCAAATAAACGTTATCAAAGGCACTCAACCAAGGCAGTAGACAATAATTTTGGAATACCATCATCCGGTCTGGGCCTGGTTCGGTGATGGGTTTGTCTTGCAGCAGCACAACACCATCGGTGGGAGTGTTAAACCCGGAAATCATATTCAGGAGTGTTGATTTGCCGCAGCCTGAGTGACCGATTATGCAAACAAATTCGCCCTCGCGCACTTTTAAGTCAACTCCATCAAGTACGGTGTAAGGGCCTTCGGAAGTTGGATAAATTTTGCTGACGCCTTCGATGACTAAAAAATCTTGTGCTTTTTGGGTTTGCTGTTGATTGAATTGAATTTCGCTGTTAATTCCGTTTACTGTTTGCATGATGAATTTATACCTTTGATTACAAATTTTTTTTTTAACGAACCGCCAAGGACGCAAAGGACGCAAAGGAAGAGATAAAGAAGTAATGGAGTTTTTTGCTAACTAAATGAATATTTCTTCAACTCGAATTTGCCGTTTAATTTCCAAACTTTTGAGATACTCTATCGGCTCTGATGGGTTAAAAACTTTACCATCAAATAAGTGAATCGGGTCATCTTCTCCAATATCGAGTAAGCCGAGGTCGCGTGCAGCTGCACCAAATATGTCTGGGCGACAGACTCTTTCAACCACTTCTACCCAGTTTTTCGGGAAGGGTGTTAAGCCCCAGCGTGCTAGCTGAGTAATCATCCACAAAATTTCGGTGCGGTTGGGATAATTGGTTCTATTGACAAAAAACTGGTTATATGCAGTAAACTCTTGTGGTTCTGTACCGTCGCCGCGATCGTAAGGATCGAGAAAACCAGGACGAACATATACAGGATCGATGTCCAGGTACTCAGGACGGCAGAGTATTTCTAAAATTTCTTCGCGGTTGCGGAAGTCGTCACAGTATTGACAAGCTTCTAATAGTGCTTTAACGAGGGCAAGATAGGTTTCTGGATATCGTTGCGCCCAATCTTCTCGCACTCCCAAGACTTTTTTCGGTTGTCCTAACCAAGTTTCTAAAGCAGTGGCGGCAACAAAGCCTAAATTTTGATGAACAGCAAGGTAGTTCCAGGGTTCTCCAGCACAATAACCATCAATATTTCCGGCTTGGAGTTGAGCAACCATTTCCATTGGTGGAATCACCATTATGCTGACATCGCGATCGGGATCTATACCACCAGCAGCCAGCCAATAACGCAGCATTAAGTTCACCATTGACGTTGGATGAGCTACACCCAAGGTCAAAATTTGGTCGGGAGCAGCATTAATCGCCGTTTTTAAATCAGCCAGGTTTCTGACACCTTGGCTATACAATTTTTTGCTGAGGGTGATGGCGTTAGCATTGCGGGAGATATTTAAGGCATTGATTACAGGAATTGGTTTTTGATCGCCAGCGCCTAAAGTCAGGGCTAAGGGCATTCCCGCTAGCATTTGGGCGGCGTCTAATTTACCAGTAGCAACCCCTTGAGCGATTTGTTTCCAGCTAGAGGCACGAGTGAGGGTGATATTATCTAAACCGTATTTGGCTAAAAAGCCTTTTTCTTGAGCAACAATTAAAGGTGCAGCATCAGTTAAGGGCATAAAGCCAATTTGTAGATTGACTTTTTCTAAGCCGTTGCGGGATATGGTTGCTGGTACTGGAGTCTGGTGGGCTTTGTGTTTTTTAAGCAGCTTTTGTTGGTTGAGGAAGTAAATCATTTCGTTCCGCAGACTGTAGTAGCTGGGATGTTTGACGACTTCCAGACGTTGACGCGGGCGAGGAATTGGGACTTCGAGAATTTGTCCGATATGCGCTTCTGGGCCATTAGTGAGCATGACAACGCGATCGCTCAATAACAGCGCCTCATCTACATCATGTGTCACCATCACACAAGTAACGTTGTGTTCGTTGCAAATTTTCATCAGTTGTTCTTGCAAAGTCCCCCGTGTCAAAGCATCCAAGGCTCCAAAAGGTTCATCTAGCAATAACAACTTCGGACGAGTAGCTAAGGCGCGGGCGATCGCTACTCGTTGTTTCATCCCCCCAGATAACTCTTTAGGGCGTTTATTAGCCGCTAACCGCAGCCCCACCATATCGATATGTTCTTCGATAATACTTTGGCGATCGCTTTTGGACTTCCCCTTGTACACTTCATCCACAGCTAAGGCGACGTTTTCCCGTACTGTTAACCAAGGCAACAAAGAATAGTTTTGAAACACAACCATCCGATCTGGACTGGGATCTCTAACTTCTCGCCCTTGTAAAGTCACACCACCAATACTCGCTCTATCTAAACCTGCAATGATGTTGAGCAAAGTCGATTTACCACACCCAGAATGTCCAATTAAAGAAACAAATTCCCCTTGTCGAATTTTCAATTCAATATTTTTGAGAGCAATATATTTGCCCCCATTGGGAAGTTCAAATACACGGTCAACATGGTCAACTTCAACAAAAGTAGTCATTTTTTAATTCGTAATTCGTAATTCGTAATTTTTAATTGGGGAAATAAGTTATTCTTTATTCCCCAGTTCCCAGTCCCTACTCTGGTACGACTTTGCTAGCGATAAAGCCGACTAATCTGTCTAATAGTAAGCCGACTAAACCAACGTAAATAAGTGCGAGAATGATTTCGCTTAAGTTAGTTTCTGTGGTGGTATTGTAAGCATCCCAAATAAACGAACCAATGCCTACACCGCCGACTAACATTTCTGCTGCAACAATCGCTAACCAAGATAAACCAATGCCAATGCGTAAGCCTGTGAAAATATAAGGAACAGTGGCAGGAAATACAACTTTTAAGAAATATTTTGGGCCTTTCAAACGTAAAACTCTAGCTACGTTTACATAATCTTGAGGAATTTGTTGCACACCTACAGTCGTGTTGATGATAATCGGCCAAATCGACGTAATAAAAATTACAAAAATAGCTGAAGGATTCGCTTGTTGAAATGCTGCTAAAGAAATTGGTAGCCATGCAAGAGGCGGTACAGTCCGCAACACTTGGAAGATGGGATCTACAGCATTATAAAGTAATTTGTTAGCACCAATGAAAATTCCTAATGCAATCCCAACAATTGCCGCCAGAGAAAAGCCTAAACCAACTCTTCCCAAACTACTAAGTATTTGCCAGCCTAAACCTTTATCGCTTTCACCATTATCAAAAAATGGATGAATGATAAAAGGGTTCCAAGTTTCTGAAAATGTTTCTATTGGCCCGGGTAATTTAAAATTAGGATTTAAGCAAAGTAATTGCCAAACTAGTAAAAAAATAGCTAATGCTACCAGTGGCGGGATAATTTTTTGCGAAACTAATTTATTTAACTGCTTGCGAGGATTTTTTTTGAGAGTACGAGTTCCAAGGATAGCTGCCATTTTTATTATTTCTCCCGTCACCAAATAACTAAGCGTAAAAATTCAACTTTCTAGTCAGGAATTTAGTCCCGACCAAATTTTTTATGAGCGATAAATCGCTCACTACGAACTAAATTTTTTTGATTTTTAAACCCTGCAAATATTGTTCTGGTTTTTCAGGGTCAAATTTTACCCCATCAAAGAAAGTTTCAACTCCACGAGAACTACTTTGAGGAATTTCCGAATTAGGAACACCAATAGCTTTTGCTGCTTGTTTCCACAAGTCCTCTTTATTGACTTGATTGACTATTTCCTGAACTTTGGTATCTTTTGGTAGATAACCCCAGCGAATTTCTTCTGTTAAAAACCAAACATCATGACTCTTGTAAGGGTAGGAAGCGTTATTTTCCCAAAACTTCATCCGGGATGGGAAATTTTCTTGGGTTCGTCCATCGCCGAAGTCAATATTACCTTTTGCTCTTTCTAAAATATCTGTGGCCGCAACATTCAAGTATTTTCTATCAGAACAAATTTTACACATTTCTTCTTTATTTTCGGGGCGATCGCACCATTGTTGAGCTTCCATAATTGCCATCAACAAGGCTTGTGCAGCATTAGGATTTTTATCGACCCAATCTTTACGCATCGTAAAAGCTTTTTCTGGATGATCTTTCCACAATTCGCCTGTCACTAAAGCTGAATAACCTAATTTTTGATTAACCAATTGAGCGTTCCAAGGCTCTCCTACACAAAAAGAATCGATAGTATTGACTTTCATATTCGCTACCATTTGTGGCGGTGGTACGGGTTCCAAAACCACATCTTCGTCTGGATTGATACCACCAGCCGCTAGCCAATAGCGCATCCACAAATCGTGAGTACCGCCAGGAAATGTAATCCCAAATTTCAAGGATTTTTTATTGGCTTTAGCTTGACTAGCAACTTCTTTCAGCCCTTTACTTTGTAAATTTACATTCAGTTCTTTAAATTTATTGGCAACAGAAATAGCCTGACCATTAGTATTTAATCTGGCCAAAATATACATTGGCACTTTATCGTTAATGGTCATCAAATAAGGCATAGGACTGAGAATGTGTGCGCCATCAATACCACCGCCATCTGAGCCAATTTTCAAGTTATCACGAGTAACAGGCCAAGATTTTTGTTTGATAATCTCAACATCAGTCATCCCGTATTTGGCAAATAAACCTTTTTCTTTAGCAATAATCAAAGGAGCAGAATCAGTTAAGGCAATAAATCCTAATTTCGCTTTCGTTGTTTCTACCTTCGGCGCATTAGGGACAGTGGAAACGTTAGTCGCTGGAGCCGCAGCCGGAGCATCGCCACTTGTTGAACTTGTATTGCTATTAGAAGAACAAGCGTGAGCCAAGATAGATACCGCAGCCGCAGTAGTGGTGGTGAAAATAAATTTTCTTCTGGAAATATCTGTCATTTGTTATTAGTCCTTTGTTATTTGTCATAGGGAATAGGGCATGGGGAGTTAGGAGTTATTATTCTCCCCCTGCTCCCCCTGTCCCCCAACTCCCCACTTACTAACTACCAACTACTAAAACTTCTTGCTTGAGTTTTGCTCCAAAGTTTTTGATTAGTAAATCTTGCAATATTGGCTGTAAGTCTTCGCACGGTATGCCTTTGGTAATGCAAGTTCCTAAATGGGCATCTTTGCCAACTTTGCCGCCCATATATATGTCAACGCCTTCCAGGGTTTTGCCATTTTTGCGAGTTTTAGTTCCCATCAGGCCGATGTCTGCAACTTGGGGCTGTCCACAGGAGTTAGGGCAACCTGTCCAGTGAATTCTTACTGGATGGGTGAAGATTAAATCTTCTTCTAAGGCTTTGATCATTGCCAGGGCGCGGTTTTTGGTTTCGATGAGAGCAAAGTTGCAAAATTGTGCGCCTGTACAAGATACTAGCGATCGCGTCAACAAACCTGGATCAATGGAAAACCTTTCTAATAAAGGCTCTGTTAAAAATGTTGCTAAACGCAAGTCCGAAATGTTGGGGATGACGATGTTTTGCTCAACTGTGAACCGGATTTCGTCAGTGCCGTAAACTTCTGCTAAACGAGCGATTTCAAACATATCTTCGCCATAGAGTCGCCCCACGGGAATGTGTAAGCCTGCGTAATTTAATCCTGCTTGTTTTTGTTTATATACCCCGATATGGTCACGTTTTTCCCAGTCGATTTCGTCTTTTGCTGCTGCGGGTAATAATGATTTACCCAAACGGCTTTCTACTTCTTTGCGAAACTTATCTAAACCCCATTCATCAATTAGCCACATCAGGCGGGATTTTTGCCGATTAGCACGAGGCCCGTGGTCACGAAATACTTCCAAAACAGCTCTACATACCGCTACCACATCTTCTGGAGCCACCCAAGCATTTAGAGGAATGGCCGCTTCACAACGTTTAGCTGAGAAAAAGCCACCCACAAGGATATTGAAGCCAAAAACTTTTTGGTGAGTAGGCGATTGTTCACCACTCCCTTCCTGAAATGCGGGAACAAAAGCCAAATCGTTAATTTCAGCGTGAACTGAATTGTCTCTTCCACCTGCGATCGCAATATTAAATTTCCGTGGTAAGTTGCTAAACTCTGGGTTTCCTTCCCCTTTGTTGGTCAGCATATCTTGAATTTGTTGTACCAACTCTCGTGTGTCGTACAACTCATCTCCATCCAACCCCGCCACAGGATCACCTGTGATATTGCGGACGTTATCCATCCCTGACTGAACGCTGGTTAAACCAACTGCGTCAAATCTATTAAAAATATCTGGTAAATCTTCAATTCTGATCCCCCGTAATTGGATATTCTGTCTCGTAGTAATATCAGCGCTGCCTTCATCACCGTAACGCTGTACCACTTGAGCCAAAACACGCATCTGACTGCTGGTGAGAATACCGTTGGGCATCCGCAACCGCATCATAAACTTACCTGGGGTAACTGGGCGAAAAAACACACCCACCCACTTGAGTCGATGTTCCCGATCTATTTCGTTCATTGCTTCCCAGCCCAAGGCAGCAAATTTCTCTATCTCACTTTTAATGGCGAGTCCATCTTTTTCTGCTTTGAATTTCTCGAACTTGTTGAGGCTGGTGGTGGTAGTTGTTGTGTCCGTCATAAGGCTGACTCTGGTTACAAATTACTGATATGGTGATCTGTGGTGATAATTGCCCAATATCAATCAACCCGTAGTGACATCAGGTGTTGTATCTACGAGGATTAGAGAATAAAATTTATAACTGTTTTCAATTCTGTGAAATACGGTTGGTTATCTTGGGAATTTGTCAAGCAGGTTTAGATAATGTTCATGTAACAATTTCGATACTCATAACTTAAGGTGATTTTTTTGTTAAAATCGTATAAATCGTTACGTTTTTTTGAGAAAAATTCTGTAAACGTATCAGAATGATGCATTTTTTGCATAAAAGCAAATTTTAGCTAAGACTGAGATATTACTTCAGCATCTATGAAACGTCGTGATTTTATTAATTGGGTAGGTTTGGGTTGGATAGTGAGTTCTCTACCTGTAGCGATCGCAGCTTGTTCTTCTCAAACAACTCCCGCATCTGGTGATTGGCAAACAGTCGGCACCTCGGCAGAATTAGATAAAACAGGTCAATTGCTGGCGAAAAACTCACCTGCTGGGCCTGTGCTGATAGTTGGTACATCTAAAGCCGAAAATCTGACTGCTATTAACCCTAGTTGTACTCACGCAGGTTGCACCGTAGCATGGAAAGCTGATGCCAAAAAATTCGCCTGTCCCTGTCATGGTTCAGAATTTGGCATTGATGGGAAAGTGCAAAAAGGCCCAGCGACAAGTCCTCTGAAAACTTACGCCGCCAAAATTGAGGGTGATTCAGTTGTAGTCAAGCCAACTTAAAATAATTCGTCATTGGTAATGACGCTCTCTACGAGAGGCTCCGCCAACCCGGACTCGCTAACGTAATTCGTAGCACTAAAGTGCTAACAGCTATTTTCAGGCAAATATAGCGGTTCTCGTTTGTATGCAACACAATGCACCCCAATACTGCGTAGGTTTTTAATATTTGTAGGTTGGGTTGAGCCTTTGCGTTACCCAACAAACCCAACATTTGGGGGGCTCTGTTGGGTTTCCCAGAGTCTCAACCCAACCTACGATTTTCCTTAACCGAGCAGTATTGGGTTGGGGGTGGGGTCAACGCGTATTGCACCCAAGTGAGAACTGCTATAGACCAATACACTTGGGTTAAGCATTTCTTCCCTCTCTTTCTCTCTTCTCTCTGTGCCCTCTGCGCCTCTGCGGTTCGTTAAAGAAAAAGAGTTTTAGCCCTTTTGTGAACCGTATTGCGCTATAGACCACGGAGTAGGGGCACTAATTGCGCCGACCTACTTAGTCAAATAAACGGAAAATACAAGTAAAATCAAAAGCCCGGTCATAATGACCGGGCTTTTGAGTAGAAACAATGGGGCTATATTCCCCGAAGGTTAGTTATAGAAGTTCTGTATAATATCGATGCTCTGATATGTACTACCACTCCGTTGTTATCGATTCCGGAAAATTAACTAAGAATTTTTGACCTTACCAGTTCCTTTTTGCTGAAAGGGCAAAATAGTCCCGCTTTGTTGAATTTTAACTCGTTCAGATCAAAGCGATGACTAAGATAATTACAATTTCTGCCCTGCGTAAATCGATCGCACTTCGCCGTTACGACGGATGACGGCTTCGCCATTACTGACATCTACTAGTGTCCAACCGCTTGAGCCGATACTTTCACCCATATTGATGCGGCGAGTCACGCCATCGATTTTAAACAAAGCGGCAGATTTGTTGCCCAACTCTAGCAATCCCTCTAAGGTATTACTCCCAGCAACTGCGATCGCAGTTGGGGGATATACTTGTTCCTGGGTAATAGTTGGTTCCGATTCTGGTGCGAGTGCTGCACGTAATGGAACTACTGGTAATGCAGGCAGAGGGTTAGGTGTTTGTCGCACGCTAATCGGTGCAGTTCTCGCCGCCACAGGTTTGAGTTCGCCTCGTACAGCCGCAGCTAACATATTGACGGTTACAGGCTTGGTAGCTTGTCGCACTGTATTCAGGGCAGTTTTCACAACATTAGGTTGAGATCCCTGGAATACACTGGCAACTTGTGGTAAAAGTGTGGGAGTCCCAGGAATAGCTGGAAGGGCATAGCGCATTGGCGACGGCGCTTGATAAACGGGAACGTAGATCCGCTCAACAACGTTTCCAGAACGGTTAGGGGCTGGTGGTGTATTATTAGCTAGAAGTGGAAGTGGTGGTAGATTACCAGCTGCTTGCTCGTTACTAAGGGCTATTTGGTTAGTATTTGCCTGACTGGAGAATCCTGGACTGAAAGATTTTTGATGGGGCGTTGCTCCTTGCTTATCTATAACAGCCAGCGCTTGGAGCATATAGTCAACTAACTCTGCCTGAATTTCTGTTTTTACAGGTAACTGTGGCTGCGGTTGCGGCACTAGAAGCGCTGACTGGGGCAATTTGGGATTAAAAAGATATACGACTCCAGACTGTACCAAGTAGATAATACCAGCGATCGCCACGCCTAAAGTTGTTCCCACAATCAGCAGTTTGCCCAAAGCAGGACTGGTTGTCTGACCCTTTCTCTTAACTGGTTTAACAGTGGCGGTGTCTAAGACAACAGTACTCAATTGCTTGTGGTTATCTTGAGCAACTGACTGTACTGCTTGGTTCAGTGTGTTGGGTAAGATCATCTGCGGTATCATAACCGTTTGCAGAGGCACGTATTCTGGAGGCGAGTGGCGTTGAGGTTGGCGGTAAACCCCAGCAACAGAGTGGCTCGATTTTTTCTGACTATTGTGCCTAACAGTTTCAGAAGGCAGATTACCACTAACATCCAGAATGTAGTCGATATCGGCAAAGAGTTCATCCATTAGGCCATCAGCATAGTTTTCTATCGACCAAGGCTCGTTGGCGATTAAGTCTTCTGATGGTTCCGGTACTATGAGACGGGTGCTGGCTTCTTGTAGCATAGACGTTCTATCTTTGTTGCTAGGACGGGGAAACGCCGCCCCTACTGCCTGGAAATCAGGATTATTCTTAAAGAGGGAACAGGGAACGGGCAACTGGGAACAGGGGGTTAAAATAATTCGTAATTCGTAATTCGTAATTCGTAATTCGTAATTCGTAATTCGTAATTCGGAAATGCAAGTTTTGTAATGGGGATTTAAACCCCAATACAAAACTTACGTGATTTTTGAACCGGGGGACTTATAGCGGTTCTCCCTTGGGTGCAGTACAGTTTTGACCTCTCTCCAAACCTCTCTCCTCTTAGGAGAGAGGTTTGGAATCTTACTCCCCAACGCTAGAAGGGAAGGGGCTGGGGGTTAGGTCTGTATTCCATGCAATTGAGAACCGCTATAAACCCGCGGAACTTGTTCAATGAAACACCCAATCCTCCGTCTATTGAGACGAGTTGATTGGGTGTTGGTATTAAACTCAACTTTCATTTAGCGATTGTTGATGATGGCAGTACTAAGATTTATGTCATCGTTCATACCAATCTACCTCCCTACTACTATACTCAGTCTTTATGAAGTTGGCGTTAAGCTAACGCTGTAAACTCCGACTGGCTCTTGGCTCTACGCAATTCTAAATATAATAATAAAGCATTAACATCTGCTGGGTTTACACCACCGATACGTGCAGCTTGACCAAGAGTAAGTGGTTTTACGTGAGTCAGCTTTTCCCGTGCCTCTTTAGAAAGAGTATCAATTGTTGTGTAGTCCAAATCAGCAGGTAAGTGGCGGTGCGCTTGGCGGACAATTTGGTCAATCTGATTTTGTTGCCTAGCGAGATAGCCAGAATACTTGATGTCAATTTCTGCGCCTTCTTTCTGGGCGCGGTTGAGGTTGGGGTTTCCCAGTCCGAACCTGTCGAGGTCAACGTAATGGAATCCCGGACGCCGCAGCAAGTCATTGAGGGTAATTGAACCTTTAATTGCTTGTTGGGTATTAGATGCGATCGCTATTCCCACTTCATCATGTTCTTTGACTCGTGTGGCTTGCAATCTTTGTTTTTCTGTGGTAATATTTGCTTGCTTTTGGCTAAATAGATCCCATCGGCGATCGTCAATTAAACCAATTTCGCGTCCCAAGGGTGTCAACCGTTGGTCAGCATTATCAGAACGCAAAATTAACCGATACTCAGACCTACTGGTAAGCATCCGGTAAGGTTCGCGCAGGTCTTTTGTACACAGGTCATCAACTAGCGTCCCAATGTAACTTTGCTCGCGGGCAAAGACAATCATTTCTTGAGAGCGAACAAATCGAGCTGCGTTAATTCCTGCCACCAGCCCTTGAGCTGCCGCTTCTTCATAACCTGTAGTGCCGTTAATCTGTCCAGCACAAAACAGTCCGGCAATCTTCTTAGTCATCAGTGTGGGATAACACTGAGTTGCTGGTAAATAGTCATATTCCACAGCATAAGCTGGACGCAGCATCACACATTTTTCCAAACCTGGCAGAGTCCGCAACATTTGCAGTTGCAAATTTTCTGGCAACCCTGTAGAAAACCCTTGGATATAAAGTTCGGGTATATCCCTTCCTTCGGGTTCAATAAAGATTTGGTGGCTTTCCTTATCAGCAAAGCGCACAATCTTATCTTCAATACTGGGACAATAACGTGGCCCTTTGGCTTCTACCCAACCGCCATAAACTGGCGACAGGTGCAAATTTTCCTGAATTAGACGATGGGTTTCGGCGGTTGTGCGGGTGATATAGCAAGGCATCTGTTCCCGTTCTACCCACGCATCTGGGTCAAAGCTAAACCAGCGTACATCTTCATCCCCTGGCTGGATTAGCATCTTACTATAATCCACCGATCGCTTGTCTACTCGTGCTGGAGTTCCAGTTTTGAGTCTTCCGGTTTCAAATCCCAGGCGATTTAGAGTTTGTGTCAATCCCTCAGCCGCAAATTCCCCAGCGCGTCCGGCTGGCATTGATTTGTTACCAACCCAAATTTTGCCTCCCAGGAAAGTGCCAGTTGTTAAGATGACTGCTTGACATTGGAACCCGACACCAAAATAAGTTTCAACGCCGATGACTTCACCGTTAGCACCCAGCACCAAGTCTGTCGCCATACTTTCGCGGATTGTCAAATTTTCTTGGTTCTCAACAATATTCTTCATCACCCCTGCATATTCGCGCTTGTCTGTCTGGGCGCGTAACGCCCAAACAGCAGGCCCCCGTGAAGAGTTGAGGATACGTTTTTGCAGGTAGGTGCGGTCTGCTACTTTACCAATTTCCCCGCCAAGTGCATCTACCTCATGAGTCAACTGAGATTTGGCTGGGCCACCCACTGCTGGGTTACAAGGTTGCCAAGCGATTTTATCCAAGTTGAGCGTCAATAGCAAGGTACGACAACCGAGGCGTGCAGAGGCGAGAGCTGCTTCGCAACCGGAGTGACCTGCACCGACGACTATGACATCAAAAGCGTCTTGAAATTCAACGGAATTGTGCATGGTCATACTTACAGGATCAGCAAGTTTAGAGTTATTTTCAATTTTAACTGTTCCAGTGGTTTCATGGATGTAACTTTCTGACAAAAAAGTTATCAAACTTATTAGTATTCAATCAGAGACAAGTTTCTATTTTTAAACTTGATGATCAATGAAAAAATATAATCTTTTTAGGACTTACGCAACGTGTCACAAAAAATAAAAGCTTTTAGTTGGTAGTCAGGGCTACCCTACGGTAACGCTCCGCGTTTGAGGACTTTAGTCCTCATTACAAACTCCAAATAATATGCCAGTTGCGTAAGTCCTACTTTTTTAAAATAGTTTGGATTATTAAATCTACCAAGCAATTTATGATAAATGAAAATCACTATCACCCAGCAAAAAAATATTACTAGAGTTATGAGAAAGGCAACTTTCATCAGTATAGTTGTCTTGATGATTTTTGTCTTAGTAGCTAGTCATGAGATTAGCCACAATCAATTGGCTATAACTGCCCTACCATTAAACGGATGCTTGAGTCATAATTCATTAATTTGTGAAAATAACTCCAAACAGACAATATTAGAACCATTTATTCCTGACCACAAGTTAAATAATCGACAGCGTTTTTTATCTGCGATCGCCAGAAACTTACCTACCATTCCTCAGCCTGTTACTTATGAATATACGTTACTGCGAACATATGGTGCAGTTTTCCTAAATCCAGATATCGGGATTAAACTGCCGCCAAAAGTTATCTTAGCTAATGAACAAGAAACCCAAGAGTTTCAAGCTACTTTAACGATGGGTCATGTTGATGGGACTAAGGACTGTTACTTACAAAAATCGGCCGCTGACACTTTAAATAAAGCGCGAATTCAGCAACATATACCGCTAAAATCTGGCTATGGTTCTGGTGATTGTACTCGCACTTTCAACACCAATTTAAGATTTTGGCACAAATATGCTAACAATCAAGTTTTAGTAAAAGTTCAACAGGGTCAAGAAACAAAAATTCTCGGTTTAGTTGCACCTCCCGGAACTTCACAACATCTCTGGGGATTAGCAATTGATTTACGCGTAAGCAGTAAAGAACAGAGAAAAGCTCTTAATCAAAATGGTTGGTTTCAAACTGTAGAAAACGATATTCCACATTGGACTTATGTGGGTTTAACTGAAGAGAATTTACCTCTGTTTGGGTTTAAAAAACAAGTGATCCGGAACATTACTTATTGGATTACACCACTTTAATTGTTAGATATATAGCAATCCGATTTGATTTTTGAAAAAATCTAAGTTAAGGATAATTGTAGGTTGGGTTGAAGGTCGTGAAACCCAACAAACCCCGTGAAATGTTGGGTTTCGTTCCTCAACCCAACCTACGCAATACAAGGTTTTTGACGCTAACCCAAGCGTATTGAGATATAAGTTAATACGGTTCACTTAAGGCTGAAACTCTTTTTTTTACGAACCACAGAGGCGCAGAGGGCACAGAGAGAAGAGAGAAAGAGAGGGAAGAAATGCTTAACTGAACTGTATTGAGATATAAGTAGGTTGGCGCAATTAAAGTTAACTGGCTAAGGCTGTCACTTGTACTGAGCGAAGTCGAAGTATTTGTCATTGGTCTTGGGGAGTCAAGCTTCAAAGCCCCTCTCTGCATCGGAGAGGGGTTTGGGGAGAGGTCAAAAGACTTGTGTATACACAGTAGCTTAAAAAGCAGGGTGGTTTCATAGAAAAAAGAAAAATCCCCCAAGGGCGCAGTAGTTCCTCCTTTTAAAAGCTACACAAGTCTTTTGACCTGCAATGGCATTGTTTCCACCGACAATGCTATTGTTTCGGCTAACAATGGCATTGTTTCCACCGACAATGCTATTGTTTGGGCTAACAATGTTATTGTTTCGACCGACAATGCTATTGTTTCAACCGACAATGTTATTGTTTCCACCGACAATGGCATTGTTTCGGCTAACAATGGCTTACGCCTAACACACCCTATAAATACTTAAATTTTTCATGGCAAAAGGTGACAAAATAAACTTTTCTACCCCTAGCGGGTTTCCAGAATTTCTTCCTAGCGAAAAGCGTCTAGAATTATATTTGCTAGATATCATCCGTAGAGTTTTTGAAAGCTATGGATTTACGCCTATCGAAACACCTGCCGTAGAACGTCTAGAAGTGCTGCAAGCTAAAGGTAATCAAGGTGACAATATCATCTATGGCATTGATCCCATACTGCCACCAAATCGACAAGCCGAGAGAGATAAATCGGGCGAAACTGGTTCGGAAGCCAGAGCTTTAAAGTTTGATCAAACAGTTCCTTTAGCGGCGTATATTGCTCGTCACCTGAATGAATTAACTTTTCCCTTTGCCCGCTACCAAATGGATGTAGTTTTTCGTGGTGAACGGGCGAAAGATGGGCGATTTCGTCAGTTTCGTCAGTGCGATATTGATGTAGTTGCTCGTCGTGAACTCAGCTTGCTCTATGATGCTCAGATGCCTGCAATTATCACTGAGATATTTGAAGCAATTAATATTGGTGATTTTTTGATTCGCATCAATAACCGTAAAGTTCTTACTGGTTTCTTTAAGTCAGTGGGAATTGCTGAAAATCAAATTAAATCATGTATTAGTATTGTTGACACTCTAGAAAAGCTTGGTGAAACTAAAGTAAAACAAGATTTAGAAAAAGAAGGAATTTCCGCAGAACAGTCGCGAGAAATCATTGAATTTATCAAAATTGACGGTTCGGTTGATGACGTATTATGTAAGCTCAATCACCTCTCACAAAATCTGCCGCAAACCGAGCAGTTGAGCTTAGGAGTTACCGAATTAGAAACGGTAATTGCCGGAGTCCGTAATCTCGGAGTTACCGAAAATCGTTTCTGTATTGATTTATCCATTGCCCGTGGTCTTGATTACTATACTGGCACAGTTTACGAAACAACCCTATTAGGACATGAAGCTTTGGGTAGTATTTGTTCTGGTGGGAGATATGAAGAATTAGTTGGGATATTTTTGGGCGAAAAAATGCCTGGGGTCGGCATTTCTATAGGCTTAACTCGCTTAATTAGTCGCTTGTTAAAAGCTGGGATTCTAAATACCTTAGCTGCTACACCAACCCAAGTGATGGTAGTGAATATAGAAGAAGATTTAATGCCCACTTATTTAAAAGTTTCTCAAAATTTGCGACAGGCGGGAATTAATGTTATCACTAACTTTGACAAGCGTCCCTTGGGTAAACAATTTCAATTAGCAGACAAGCAAGGAATTCAATTTTGCGTAATTATTGGTTCTGAAGAAGCCGCAGTGCAAAAGTCCTCGCTCAAAGATTTGAAAACAGGTGAGCAAGTAGAAGTGCTACTAGAAAATTTGGCTGAGGAAGTTAAAAGAAGGCTTACCTAAAAGTTGATTTATAAAGTAACAACTGTCTATTGCAATGCGTTACGGTTTCCACCCAACACACTCTATTTATTTGGAAGTCCTTTATGAGTTTGTCGGATCTCCCCAATCTCTGGGTTCCTCTAGCACTTTTAGGTTTAATTGTTATAGCTGCTGTATTTTTCAGCCGCAGCAATTGATATTTAAAGGAGCCTCTTGTAGAGAACGTTATTACGTTTTACCTACAAGTGCAATACCTAAACACAAAAAATATCAAAACGGCAAAACCAGTCGCGGCATAAAACACACTACTAATTCCGCCAAAACCAAAAGCATAGCCCATCAACAACGGCCCTAATGTTTGCCCTAATCCATAGAATGTCCCGTTTACTGATATAATCGTCGCCAAATATTCTCTTGGCGCTAAATCGGCTAAAAGTGTTTGGATACTAGCAAAACCAATACCAAGCCCAATCCCAAAAATTGTACTAGGAATTAATAGTAACCAGATATTTGACACCAAGGGAACTATTAACATAGCTAAACCATAAAAAACATAAGATGCACTAATTAAATTTGTGGTAGGAAATCTTCTAGTCAATCTACCTAACTGTGAGGATGTGATCGTAATTGCCACGGAAACACTAGAAAGTAGCAATCCAATAATGGTAGGTGGCGCTTTAAAGCTATCATTAATCAGCTGTGGTAAATATGTGACATAAGCCCCATAAAGGAAAACAAAGTTAGCAGCACTGGCAATAAAAAGTCCAAATAGCTGACGATTTTTCAGAACTTTTACGGCATTGCTCAAATACTCTTTGAGGTTGCGTTGGCGTAGCCCGTCGGAGACATCGCCTTTTGCTTCGGGATTCTTGAGTGCAAACAACACCAAAAACCCAAGAGGTATCGCTATTATGGCCAGCATGAAGGGATAATACCAGCCCATTGTTGCTAATGCACCACCGATTATTGGATAACTTGATGTACCGACGCTGCTGATACTGCCATTGTAGCCCATTGCCGTAGTCCGTCTATCTCCTGTGTATAAATCGCCGATTAAGGTGATACTCAGAGAAAGTAAAGAAGCAGCACCAATTCCTTGTAGTAAACGCAACCATAGCAAGAAATTAAAATCGCGGGCGAAGGCGCAAGCAGTACCAGCTATGCCAAATATAAATAGTGAAGGAACAATAATTATCTTTCTGCCCAATCTATCGGCAAGAATACCAATAATCGGCCCTAAAATCAGAGATGGTAATGTAAATGCTGTAATCAATAAACTCAAATTTTTCGGGTTGATATTTAAGTCTTTGGCTAACTTGGGAAAAGCCGGAGTTACGCTAGAAACTCCAATAACCGCAATTAGTACAATTGCACAAATAATCTGAAAATTTAGTTCTAGATAAACTGGCCTCTGTCGTTCGAGTTGGTCGTTATCTTCTGGTGAGTTCATGATAATACCCTGTGTATGAAACCAATTCGCAATACGCAATCAAACTCAGCCGACACTTGAGGTGGAGAGGTTTTTAGCTTTTCACCTTTTTGATAAATATAGGACTTACGCAAGTGTCACAAAAAATAAAAGCTTTTAGTTTGTAGTCAGGGCTACCCTACGGGAACGCTCCGCGAACAGCCCTGATCAAAGAAGACTTTAGTCCAATACGGTTCACAAAAGGGCTGAAACTCTTTTTTTTACGTAGACGCAAAGCGGCTTGCCGCAGGCTACCACAGAGGCGCAGAGAACACAGAGAGAAGAGAGAAGAGAGAAGGAGGAAATGCTTAACCCAAGTGTATTGGACTAAGTTTATGTGCTAAAAAGAGTGTTCAATTGATTGTCGTCTTAAGCTGCAACTTTTTCCTCAAGTGGTTTAAAAGTTTTCTTGTTAGCACCGCAAATCGGACATTTCCAATCATCGGGAATTTCTTCAAAAGGTGTACCAGGTGCAATTCCCGAATCAGGATCGCCAGCAACTGGATCGTAAATCATGCTGCATTGTCTACAAATCCATTTACGAGTTTTAGGTTCTTCACCAGCAACTCTGGTTGCTGCTTGTCCTCCATTTAATACTTCTAAGGCTTCAGCGTAGCGATCGGCGTGGTAATTTTCGATAAATTTTAACAAGCCAAAACGGTGTGCAGCTTCCCGAAATGTGTTGGCATGATCGGTAGATTCTTTAACTTGTTTGAGAAATTCTTCAGCCGCCGGATTGTCGCGATCGCGTTGGGCATCTGCGGCAAACTCTGGATACATTGTGGTATATTCATAGGTCTCACCCTCAATTGCCAAAGATAAACAACGAGATACAATTTCGCGCTTTTGTTCATCAGTTAAAGCAGCCAAATCTTCTACCACAAGTTCTGGATGCAGCAACTTAAAATGTGCAAAAGCGTGTTCGGTTTCTTGGTCTGCTGTTTCTTTAAAAAGTTTCGCCAAGTCTGTAAACCCAAGTTTTCGCGCTACGTCAGCAAAAAACAAATACTTGCGATTTGCCATCGATTCACCACCGAAGGCGGCTTCTAAGTTTTGAAGTGTAGTAAAGTTGGACAAATCCATAATTTTGGATGGCAGTGAGGTGATATTTAGTAAGAAAACACAGACTCTACAACCGGATACACGAGCTGTTATTTGGATAAATTAGAAACGGTTTATACAAATTTTATCAGCCCATACTTAGC
Organism: Nostoc sp. CHAB 5836; assembly: GCF_020829445.1. Classification (GTDB taxonomy): domain Bacteria; phylum Cyanobacteriota; class Cyanobacteriia; order Cyanobacteriales; family Nostocaceae; genus Nostoc. Next base: position 4,593 of record NZ_JAIVFV010000075.1, on the reverse strand, counting down.
AATCAGGTTTGTTAGCTGCTCTTGGATAATTATAAAACCGAAAAGTTTTACAGATGACAAATTATTTGTTAAAAGGAAAGCTTTGATCGCCTCACGCGATTCCACCGTTTACACGGATATTTTGCCCAGTGATCCACCTGGCTTCATCGCTAGCGAGAAACGCTACTACATCGGCGATTTCTTGCACATCTCCCAGTTTCCCAAACGCAGCCATTTGGGCCAAGCGGTCTATCTGTTCTTGTGTTTTGCCTTCTCGAAATAGTTCTGTATCGGTGGGGCCAGGAGAAATAACATTAACTGCGATCGCTTTTGCACCCAATTCTTTAGCTAGTACCCGTGTGATTTGTTCAACAGCACCCTTGGTTCCTACATAGGCACTATAAGTTGGCAGCATCATCACTGTGGTTGATGAAGAAAAGTTGATAATCCGTCCCCCTTCTGCCATGTGTTGCGCGGCTTGTTGGCAAGTAAAATAAGTACCTTTGACGTTAATCGCAAAAATCGCGTCGAAATCTTCTTCACTCACCTGAGTAATGGGTTTATAGAAGGCGATTCCGGCATTGTTGACCAAAATATCGACTTTACCGAAGCGTTCAAGTGTTTGCTCAAATAACCGTTCGATGTCGGGTACTTTGCTAATATCAGCTTGGATAGCGATCGCTTCTACTCCCAACTTTTCAATTTCTGCAACAACTTCCTGTGCTTTGGCCCCATTCCCCCCATAGTTGACGACAATAGATGCGCCGTTACCAGCTAATTTTAGTGCGATCGCTCGTCCAATTCCCCGCGATGCACCAGTGATCATTGCAACTTTTCCTGCTAAAGATGCCATAGATTAATCGAGTTTTATTTTGGTGTGTAAAAGTTAAAACCCTGTACCAAGATTAAATTTGTCATTTGTCATTTGTCATTTGTCATTTGTCATTTGTCATTGGGAAAACTCACTGCAACTTCTCCTCATCTCCCTCATCTCCCTCATCTCCCTCATCCCCCTCATCTCCCTCATCTCCCCACTCCCCCTAATTAAGATTCTGGAACGATCGCAGCACCATCTCTAAGATTGAGCAACCCTGAGATAATAACTTTATCTTCTGGTTGTAATCCTTCAAGAACTTGGTAATTATTACCTTTGATCTCGCCTAGCTTGACTCGCCTTTGCCGAGCTACTTGTTGAGATACACTTTGGGGAGATGTCTCTGTTTCAACTACATACACAAAAGTGTCGCCACCTACACGAGTCATTGCTGTTGTGGGGATTAAAATTCCGGGGCGCTGATTCCAGAACACTCTAGCTCTTACCAATTGATCTGCACGCAATTGACCGTTAGGGTTGTCAAAAAGTGCTTTGATCAATATCCCTTGTGTTTCATTACTGGCATTAGGTGCAATGAAAAATACCCTACTTCTACCAAGTTTTTGACCTTGTGCGTTCATAACCTCTACTGGCATTCCTTTACGCAATTGGGGCCCTTGCTTTAGTGGTACGGAGATATTCACTTCTAAAGGTCGATTTTGGGTGATATTAACTAGTTGTGTGGAGGTATTAACTAAATCACCGACTTTCACCGCGATATTGCCAAGTGTACCAGTAAAGGGAGCGGTAATTTTGTCGGACTGAAGCTGTTGTGTTTGAGTATTTACATTAGCTTGCTGCAAGGATTTTTCAGCCTGCAATATGTTGGATCGTTGTGCTTGAATCCTGGAATCAATTGCATCAAGACTAGTCTTAGCAATGGCGAGCCGATTAGCAAACTGGTTGCTAGTCTGTCGAGACACGGCTCCTTGTTCAGCAAGGCTGACAAACTTTTCGTAGTTCTGCTGATATAATTGCACATTTGCAACGTAGGATGGTCGTTCTGCTTCCAGAGATTTGAGTGTAGCGCGGGCATTTGCCAGTTGCATGAGAAATGCTGGAGGCACAATCTTGTTAAGAGCGATCGCTGCTTGTGGTGTACGATCTACTTGGATAATTGCCGCCCCTTCGGGAACTGAGTCTCCTGATTTGACAAGTATCTGGGTAACTTGGCCCTGAATCCTCGGCTGTAGCGTGACTGAGCGCTGGGATTTTAGGCTAGCAATAAAATCTGAACTTTCCTCAATTATGCCGCTTTGTACTGTGGATATTTTGACTCTTACACCTTGAGGTTGAGCATTAGCAATTGAAGGTGCTGAATTTTGCAAAGTGAGCAAACGCCAAACTATACTAGTTGCGCCCCCTAACAACAGTAGTGCAGCTAAAAATAACCAAAGCCACCGCCGTTTTCCAGAAGGTGGCTCAAATGAGGTTGGTGGAGCTTTTTCTCCAAAATCAGTTTGAGGCTCAGGGGATGTCATGGCTTTTGAGGAACTTAAGGAACAATTTAACTAGAATTCAATCAAAATTTCATCTGTTGCTCTTAAAATTGCTGATTTAGCATGAGGTTTTGTGGCAATTTATGTGTTATCCCATACAAATATACAGTTGTGATCACACACGCTAAATCTGCCAAAAGGTGAATCCCTAATTTTCCATCCCCTCATAACACAATACAGTTCAGTTAAGCATTTCTTTCTTCTCTTTGCGTCCTTTGCGTCCTTCTCCCAGGGGGAGACGCTAACGCGAATGCGGTTCGTTAAAATAATTCGTAATTCGTAATTCGTAATTAAGTTTTGTGTTAGCGTAGCGGTAGCGAGTCTGCGTTCGCTTTTAGCATCTCGTAGAGAGCGTCCGGGGATTTAGACCCCGACCCAAAACAAGCTGCTTGTAGAAGCAGAGGACTTTAACCCCTAAACTTTGTTAACGGCTGAACTCTGCTTCTGGCAAGCCAACAAAAGCCTTAGCAACAGTTACATAGGGCAGTAGCCCAAATAATTCAAGCTCAGGACTATGAGTAGATAAAGGTAAGCGAATACTACCAATGTCCTTTCGGCAACCAAGAAAAAATAATCGCCGCCTTAACTGGGGAGTACCGAAATCAGCAGCTAAAAGTATACCTACTGAGATGTTGTAACCCAAATTCGCCATCTTGTCCCAAATTTGCTGGTATAGTGTGCCACCTGCAATCCCTTTGAGATTAGATACATTTTCCATAACGAAAAAGGGCGGGTACAAGTTCTCGACAAAACGTAAAAATTCATAAATCATGCCACCTCGATCATCCTGAAAGCCTTTCTGTTTACCTGCCTGACTGAAGGCTTGGCAGGGTGGCCCTCCAAAGACAATATCTGGTTTCTCAACTTCACCGGAAAACTTTTGCCATAAACTTAATGGGTTTTCTACAGTGGAAATATCATTTTCCAAAACACAAATATGGCCACCAAAAAAACCACGCAATGTTGCACAAGCATCTGACCAACTATCGAGAGCTACCTTAGTTTCTATACTACCTGTAAGATAAGCACCAATATCCATTCCTCCTGCACCGCTAAATAGGCTGAAAGCTTTGAGGGAACTATTTTCAAATCCTAGCGACTTTGCTTGCTGAACTAAAGATTTAAACACAGCTTCTGCAAGCGGTACAGGTACAGCATTACCTACCTGAAGCTGAGTACTTGTTAGCGTTCCCTCAAACTTCATCTCGTCAGGAAACCCTTGTAGACGAGCTGCCTCTCGCACAGTAATAAATCGGTTTTCATAAGGATGGACAAATTTATTGAAAATGTACCCCGTCACTGTTAATGAGGGTTTATCTGGATCAAGACGAATTATTCTTAAATTTGGGCCACCTTGACGATTTGGATCGTCCTTGAGATAAAATTTAAAGCTATCGTGCCAAAGTTCTTCAGGCAAGTCCTGCATTTTTTGCCCAATTTTTAAAGCATCAATACGCTTTTGTACATCGGAACCAACCCGTCTAGCAATGTGATTTGCAACCAAGTTGCACGGACTATTAAAATTGGAAATTTTCTGAAATCCAGTCATCTCTCACATGGCTTTGGGTGAAGGTGACTATACCATCAAAAAGATTGTAAATCTCTTGATCAGGTGGCAAGTCTGCGACTTTTTTCGCTTTTCCTGTTTCATCTAGTGTCCATATAACATCCTGAAGCTCCAGCAGATAATCATTATAATGACGCACAGCATGAATGTTAGACAGCAAAGCCGTTTTTATTACCATTTGACTATGTTTTGGCTTTCCTGTAGCAGCAATTTTTAAGACTTGATAAATTCCTTTTTTAATATCATCAGTTCTGTCCATTCCTACACTAGATTTACCATCAGAGACGGATTCGTAACCTTCGCCACTCTTTCTCAGAGGCCAAGTCAAAGGTCTAGGAGTAGGTTGTCCGCAAGCATTTGTTAACCAATAAACAGCTTCAGGCATAGTTCCCCTACCCCGTGCTGCTTTATTATACGCAGAATAGGCAATATTCCAAAACTGAAAATATTGATAAAATAGTTGATTATCTCGTCCAAAACTTCTACCAATTTGTTCGTATGCCCATGTGGCAGAACTATGGCTTGCTTTTACTCCTAAATCCACAAGTTCATAAGACCTCGCGGTAAGTGGGAAACTCAGCCACTTTAGTGCTGAGAGGGAAACGACTCGTGCGGTTTTAACCGCCTTCAATCTTTTTTCATTACCGCCTTGGAGTTGGGAAATTTGGTGTACT
>NZ_JAIVFV010000074.1 GCF_020829445.1 Nostoc sp. CHAB 5836 | reverse complement strand
GAGAGAATAACAGATTACGGATAGATGCACTTGTTCCCTTAGTAGGGCTAGAAATTTGAAGCCCATATTTTAGTGATAGGTTAGCTGCTGTACCGAATGAAACTACAAGCATTAAAATTAGCCAAATAATGATGTTCATTTGTGAGTATTTTTCGGGAAAACTAACTATAAATTCATATAGACTTTTTCAGGGGAATAACCACTAAAAGAACACCGATAAAAATAGTGATTACTCCTGCAATTCGAGTTAGTGTAATCACCTCATTAAAAAAGTAGTATGAACCAAAAAGTATACCGACGTAGTTTAAACTAGTCAGGGGATAAGCAACACTCAATTTGACAGATCGTAGAGCTAATATCCAATTTACTACTCCCAAGCAATAAACAGAAATAGATAGTACTAATTGTTGAATAAATATCCAAGTAAATATTCCCTCATTTCTGTGGCTCATGGTATATTTCATCAGCAATTGCCCAGAAATACTAAATAAAATGCTGATAAACAAGATAATATAAGGAATTATTTTAAAATTTGAAATTTGCGGCATAGATTTCATAGGACATTTACCTCATTCAAGATAGTAGGTATGAACTGGAGGGAAAACAGTGCGTTGTTTTAAACGTTTCGGATCTTGATAAGACCTTCTGTGCAATTCGACCTCTACTTCAGTAAATATACAAAAAAATTAGGAAGGCTATCTTGAGGTGACTTAGATCAAAGTGCCGATTGAAACTTATGTCATAGAGTTAGCAATTAAATACTATGCAACTTATTTGATAGTTGCTTGATAATTGCACCTTTGCTACTCTAAAAGTAGAGAACGCTCAATTAGTTTACTACTTTATACTCCCAAGCAAGCCACTTTTTTCCCTTGGCAATTGGCACAATAAAAATTTATTAATTTACTGATATACCATAAAACTTTTCTAGATTCACAGACATATCTTTAACCTCGGCTGGAAACTAAGCCGATTTATAAAAATTTTTACTCAAATTGAGTGCTTATATCTGCTCTTTTTGGACATCGCAACACAAGAATTAACAGAAGTCTGCTTACCAGGGGGAATCATATATAGATGAATCCGTCTACACTAATGCAATTTACAGATTTATGGAGAACATTACTGAATATCAAAATTGAGTTTTTGACAATACTAACAGTTAATATAAACTAGCTTTGGCTGTTTAACTCGGAGTTGACCCTAGTTTTATCGGATTTGAGATATTTTTACATTAAATATCGGTTTACTTGATTGTTTTTAACCACATATAATTTTAAGTAGAGGTTTGGATTTTAAGTTATCGTTACATACAATTACTTACTAGAATACCATGACAAAAGCCTGCTGCAAATTTATCGACACACTTCATCAAAAATTTATTTATTGAAAAAATACTTAAACATAAACTTTATAAAACAGAAATTTTTCTCTAAACAAATTTTTATTTTTGAGAATTATAAATCTGTACAAGTAGCTATTTAGTATCAGACGCTAGAAGTGCAAAGCTAAGACTTTAAGAAAAAACAACAGTGCGAATGATGGTAAAATGTAGCATCACAATACAGACAATACAAAATGTAGTTGGTAACCTATAGTCTGAATTGTTTTTTTCTCGATAAAAATATTTAAATTCTTCTATGCAGAATTTAGTTAAGATTTAATTTAGAGCCTAAGCAGGGCTATTTCATTCTCATCTAGCCCGCCTCAGAATGAATTCTGAGTCTAATAGCGAAAGTAGTCTTTAGACTACTGAGAAAAGGTTATAGTACGTTAAAACGGACTTTAGCTATAAGAGAGGAACTTCAGTTGCGGGTGGTTTATGTCTAGAATGAAATAGCCCTGAGAGGGATCCATAGCCCAAAAATTCTGTTGAATAGCCCGATTTTTACCATAATTTTAAGTACTATTTACTTATTGAAAAGAGCTAAATAGCCTTAACCTCTCACTGATGGTCTCTAGGTTGTTTTCATCTAGCTTCAATTTATTTGGACTCATTTTCTTGCAAAAGTCTGTTGCTAATAATCAAGACAATGATTAACAATGCAAACTGAATCTGCCAGGGTGCTAATATTAAACTTAAAATTAAGCTAATAGCGGCGAATACACCTGCAATATATGCAATTTCATCAGTACTATTTTTAAAGAAGTAGCCAGTAACTAATGCCGTACACAATGGTATTAAAAAAAACAAAGGCATTTTCCTAACCTCGGAACTAAAAATTGTAATGTTCCAGGACTTACGCAAAAACTCTCTGCAACTCTTATTTCTTGGCGTACTTGGCGTACTTCTCCCAGGGGGAGACGCACTCGCGTTTGCGGTTCGTTTTTTCATGATTTTGCGTAAGTCCTATGTTCATAAAAAAATTGAAATTCTTGCTGGAATTGTGGTTAATCTTACATTTAATCAAGTTTTCGCCACAATAGTCGCTCGAAATAAATATTATAGAAAATCAAGATTACACAACGTCGTAATATTAGAAGAATTTGGAATAATTATTGTGACAGATGACGCACGCAAAGCTTGGTGAATAGTGTAGGAATCTGATTTTATTCCTGAATCACTTGTAGAGAGGGGGAACAGGGAAAAAGGAATAAAAGTTTACTGAGTTTTTCTCACGCAATCAAGTAAGAGTCCTATATCATGTTCGCTTGATTACTTATTAAACCTGGAAAACCGCACAGGCCAGTTGCTTAAGGGACTGACAAAAAATAAATTATCCAAAATTATTTGTACATTTATAGGGGTGCAAGGCCTTGCGTCTGGATAAGGGTCTAGGATATTACCTTTAGAACTAGCATTTTCATTTTAGACACCTAATGCTGAACATTCCTCAACTACTGGCAACTGAAATAAACCTCAAACCCCATCAGGTGCAAAACGCGCTGGAACTTTTGGCGGAGGGTGCAACAATTCCCTTTATTGCACGTTATCGTAAAGAGCGCACTGATGAGATGAATGAAGTGCAACTACGTGAACTGGCTGATCGATATACTTATTTAACAGAACTAGAAGAACGAAAATCTGTGATTTTAAGTGCGATCGCCCAACAAGGTAAACTTACAGATGAACTCAAAGCTAAAATCTCATCCTGTTTACAAAAAACTGAACTTGAGGATTTATATTTACCCTATCGTCCAAAACGACGCACCCGCGCCACCATCGCCAGAGAAAAAGGACTCGAACCGTTGGCGGAGTTTATCAAGTCGCTAAATGTCAAAAATGCTGCAACGGCTTCCCTGGAGGAAGAGGCGGCTAAGTATATTTCCGAAACCAAGGGAGTAAAAACAGCAGATGAAGCCCTCAAAGGTGCTGCTGACATCTTAGCGGAAGAAGTAGCTGAAAAAGCAGAGTTACGCGCATATATCCGCGATTATCTTTTAGAAGAAGGGGTATTTGTCTCCCGCATCAAAGATGATTATCCCGAAGGTACAACCAAATTTGAGATGTACCGTAACTATCAAATTAGGGTAAAAAATATTGCAGCCCACAATATGCTGGCGTTGTGTCGGGGTGAAACTGAGAAAATATTAAGCTTTGAAATCGCTTTTGATGAGGATACGGTACTTTACTATCTTGAGTCGAAAGAAATTAAAACGAAAGTACGGACAATTCAGGATTTTTATCAGGCAATGTTGAAGGATGCATTCAACCGTTTGATGAAAATCTCTCTCATGGGAGAGGTAATTTCTGAGAAAAAAGTTTATGCAGATATAGAATCAATCAAGACATTTGAAACTAATCTGCGGGAGTTGCTATTGTCTGCACCAGCAGGGATGAAACCAACCTTGGCCATAGACCCTGGATTTAGAACTGGATGTAAAGTAGCAGTCCTCGACCAAACAGGGAAATTTTTGGAATATCAAGCGGTATTTCCCCACCAAGCGGCTGAACAACGACTCAAAGCTGCACAAACTGTCAAAAATCTGATTGAAAAGTACAAAATTGAGTTAATCGCCATCGGTAACGGTACAGCCTCCCGCGAGACAGAGGAATTTGTGACGCAAGTATTGCAAACCATAGAACGCAAACCAGTTAAGGTGATGGTAAATGAGTCTGGTGCATCTATATATTCTGCTAGTATTGTAGCGCTGGAAGAGTTTCCCGATTTAGATGTTACTGTGCGCGGTGCCATTAGCATCGGTCGCCGTTTGCAAGACCCTTTAGCGGAACTGGTGAAAATCGACCCTAAGTCCATCGGTGTGGGACAATATCAGCACGATGTCGATCAGAAGTTGTTGAAAAAGAAATTGGATGACACTGTAGAAAGCTGCGTGAACTACGTCGGCGTAGACTTAAACACCGCCTCCAAAGAACTTCTGACATCCGTCTCTGGGATTACGGCAACAGTAGCCAATAATATTGTCGCCCATCGCAACCAGCATGGAGCCTTTAAAAATCGTCGGCAACTGTTGAAAGTTCCGAAGTTGGGGCCGAAGGCTTTTGAACAAGCAGCAGGTTTTCTGCGGATTCGCGGCGGTGATAACCCTTTGGATAATACAGCAGTGCATCCAGAGAGTTATTCTGTTGTAGAAGCGATCGCATCTGATCTAAATGTGCCATTAAATCAGGTGACACTAATTGCTGAAAAACTCCAAAAGACCAATCTCAAGAAGTACGTTACCGATAGCGTCGGCGAACCCACACTACGAGACATTCTCAGCGAACTAGAAAAACCAGGTAGAGATCCTCGTGCTGAGTTTAAGTATGCCACCTTCAGAGAAGGAATTAAGGAGATCAGGGATTTAAATGTGGGAATGGAACTTGAGGGAATCGTGACGAACGTCGCCAACTTCGGGGCCTTCGTTGATATCGGCGTACATCAAGATGGCTTGGTGCATATATCCCAACTTGCTGATAAATTTGTAGACGATCCGAAAAAAGTTGTCAAAGTTGGACAAGTAGTCAAAGTGCAAGTGTTAGAAATCAACGAGAAACTAAAGCGGATTAGTTTGTCAATGAAAACAGTTAAACAATAATTAGAAGCAGATGGCAGTTTATCAAGTTCGATTCATTAATGCTAGTCTTCGATTAGATTGCACCATTCAAGTGCCAGATGATCAATATATTCTGGATCTGGCAGAAGAAGCTGGTATCCGCTTACCATCTGGGTGCAAACAAGGCGAATGTTCTGCGTGTATTGCTAAACTTATTAGCGGTGAAGTGAATCAAAGTGAGCAAAAATTTCTACGCCCAAGTGAAATACAGGCTGGTTATGTTGTGACTTGTGTAACTTATCCTTTGTCTAATTGCACTTTAGAAACCCATCAAGAACAAGTCTTGTATAAATCAGCCCTTTACTATAAGCCTGAGTCTGGAAAATCGTAACCGTTCACAATTTGATCTAAGTAGGTCGGCGCAATTAAAGCTAACTGGCTAAGGCTGTCATTTGTCATTTGTCCTTCGTCATTTACAAGGGTTTTAAGCCTATTTACGTTTCGTAACATATTTATGTTTTTTCGCGCCAACTTACTTATGATGCCTGCCACTATCTCACAGTGGTCAATATCTTGTACTCTTAGAGGATGTTTGAAAAGTATTTGACTGTGATTTTAGGCACTTGTTGATCCCCCCTAACCCAATACAGTTCAGTTAAGGCTAAAAACTAAATCTGGTGTAGGTTGGGTTGAGGAACGAAACCCAACATTATCGAGACTTTGTTGGGTAACGCTTACGCTCAACCCAACCTACTATTCTCTTAACCCAAGCGTATTGCCCCCTAACCCCCCGATAAATTGGGGGGATCTAAAACGTTTTATTACCGACAAGAGGACTTTTGAAACATCCTCTAATGAAACCCCGACATCTCTACCATCCCCTTCACCCTCTCCGTATGGAAGCGATGTAAAAATCTCTTTTAAATTCACTGCGGAAATCAGTTGACTAATTAACCCTGTTTTGTAACTTTGACAGTAGTATAATAAGGTACAAATGCTAGAACCAATAAGAATCGATATATTTTCTCAATGATAGACCTAACGGTAGAAGCAAATTCTATCTTGCAAGAGAGGTGAAACTTTAGCAGATAGTTGAAGATGATATAAGAAGTTTCAAAGAAAAAACCTCCAGTTATTAGGTAAAAGCCATGTTGACACCATTATTAACCGCCCTAGCTACAGCTTTGAGCCTGTTGATCGTTGATTTAGTTGTTCCAGGCGTTAATATTGCTAATTTTCCCGCAGCTTTGATTGCTGCATTAGTAATTGGTTTAATTAACGGTTCAGTTAAACCAGTTCTATCTGCTCTTTCTCTACCGCTAAACTTTCTATCATTTGGAGCATTTTCGCTCATTGTCAACGGTTTGTGTTTCTGGTTAGCAGCAGTGATAGTTCCTGGGTTCGCAGTTCGCGGAATTATTGGTTTCCTGCTTGGGCCAGTAATTTTAACTTTTGCTAATACCTTCATTAACAACTACTTTGTTGAAAGAAACCTTTTAACCAGCAGTGGTGATGTAAAAAGCCAAAACGAATTACCTTCTAGATAAATATTAGAGGTAGTAGAAGTATTAGTTTTATCACATCTCTACTCCAAATAAAATATCCGAAGGTGTATTTCCGAATTTGGCATCTTCAAATGGACTTAATTAAACAAAACCACAGAGTTGTAAAATCATGAAACTAGTTCGTTTTCTTCTAGGTTTGTTAGTGCCTCCTTTAGGCGTTTTTTTGACAGTTGGAGTTGGCCCAACTTTCTTTATTAACATTTTGCTTACAGTACTAGGTTGGCTTCCCGGTAGTATTCATGCAATTTGGGTCATTGCCAAACATGAGGAACAACTTAATGAGCAAGGGCGTATTTACTAATAGGCAAGGATAATTTTAAAGACTTCTAATTAAGTAGGGTGCGTTAGGTGAAACACCGTAACGCACCACTTTTTATGTATGCAATCTGCCGTTGTGTTAGAGGATGTTTGAAAAGTCGCAAAGTATACTACGAACCCCGCTTCCATTCCTCTCCCGTTGGCGTCAGCCTGTCGTCAGACAAGGGTCGAGAGGCTTTGAAACCCCCCTTCCCTTGCAGGGAAGGGGGGCTAGGGGGGTTAGGTTTTGGAGCTTTTGATGTTAGCAATAATACTTTTCAAACAACCTCTTAGGCGCATATTTCAATATGATTTGTCAAGAAAAATATTTCTAGAAAGCACCTAATGCACCGTTATACAAGATGGTGCGTTATGGCTTTAGCCGTAACGCACCCTACTTAAAATCTACTGAGCTAAATCAAAAAACGTCAAAACAGTCTATTTATGAATCGTCTCCCGCTCTTTAGCAGCAGGTTCCTTATCTTTGAATAAGTCAGCTGCTGTTAAGAGTAACTCCCTCAATGTTTGTTTGATTTGGCGCTCTTTTCTCGCTAGAGATGTACCAGCTTCACCCAGTTTATCTTCTAGTTGCGATCGCTTCTGTTCTACCTGCACAGCCATAGACTCTGCTTGGGGACGAGCTTTATCGTACCAGTGTTTAGCCTCGTCTAGATAATCTTGAACTTCCATATTACGTCCGCCATAGCGTGCAGCTAAATTAGCTCGGACAATGGCTAACTGCGCTTGTAGTTGCGCGTAACGTTTCTTTAACAATCCTACTTCTTCACTATCTTTTATGGCGTTGACAGCAGAATCAATGGCAGTTTTAGTACTAGCAGATTTTTCCTTACCCGTCTCTTCAATCTCTGCCAAAATTACGTCAACCTCTTGCTGGAGTTGTTCTTCTTCACCATCTAGTTGAGCCTGTAGCCGCTTGATATCTGTCTGAGTTTTAGCAATTGCTTCGTGTCTTTGACTATTAATTCCTTCCAGCGCTCCTTCAATGGAAGCTGTCACTTCATCTTTGAGTTCGCTACCCTTTTCTTGAAAGTTTTCAATTACAACAGAAACTGCATCTCTAACAATGCTACGAAGTTCACTAGAACCTTGTTTAAACTCAGAAGCTACTTGAGAAACTGCGGATTTTACAATTTCTCGAATCCGCTCAGTTCTTAATTGTCCAGTTTCTTTCGCTTGTTGCAAGTCGGCTTGAATTTGTTGTTTGATATTGTTAGGCATTTTCAACTCGTAGAATTTAACTAATTGGGATAAAATTTTCTAGAAATGTTCCTACACCCACATTATGGCGTAGGCTGATTGGGGTAGGCACTTCCTTTAGATAGAAAATTCCAGTCTGAAAGAGGTGATGTGTATGATATTGCCCATTTATGAGATGATGAATATTTAGCGGTACTAATTGGGAATGAAATATGTGGCGAGTAAATATTACTTGTTCGAGTGATGCTTGGAAGCTTTACGGTACTGATTTTAAAGCGATCGCCCAGAAATATCAAGGTGAATTGATTGGTTCCAAAAAAATGCCAGATGGTACACGCATCATGTCGTATAAAATTGAGGATGTTAGCGATGCAGAAGCATTTCAAGAAGATTGTGCAAATTTTGCTGGATTTACAACGGATTTTGAATCCTTGTAGTATTGGTTCTGACACTAATCTCTGCAACCAGTATGTCCAAATCGGGAGAAGTTAAGTGAAAAAATTACTGACATTAGTATTCCTAACGTTTTTCTTATTAATCAGTACTTTTACTTTGCCTGCTAGTGCAGCAGACACAGTTAACGGCGAACAAATATTTAGTATTCATTGTGCTGGTTGTCATATTAACGGCAGCAACATAATTCGGCGAGGTAAAAATCTCAAAAAACAAGCGCTAAAAAAGTATGGTATGGATTCAATAGAGGCAGTTACATCTATAGTTACCAATGGTAAAAATAATATGTCAGCCTATAAAGAACGCCTGACTGAACAGCAAATTCAAGAAGTTACTGCTTATGTTCTCGAAGAAGCTGAAAAAGGCTGGCGTTAGAAAGTTATGAGTTAGGAGTTAAGACTTTAGTAGTGATTAACTCTAGCATTCATAAATCATTCATCATAAAATTAACAAGGCTGTAAAAAACCCCTTGTCAACTCACTAATTATTCATTCTTCTCACTCCTAAACTTGAAAATGAACTTACCCGCAGCTAGCCGTCTCCAATTCACTCCTGATTTAAACATCTGCCGCATCTTAAATGGGATGTGGCAAGTCTCCGGCGCACACGGACGCATTAATCCCAATGCTGCAATTGAGACTATGTTCAAATATTTAGATGCAGGCTTTACCACTTGGGATTTAGCAGACCATTATGGCCCCGCAGAAGACTTTATTGGTGAGTTTCGCTGTCAACTAATTGATACTCGTGGGAAAGATGCTTTATCTCAGGTACAAGCCTTTACAAAATGGGTGCCTCGTCCAGGCAAAATGACGAAAAAACTGGTTGAGGAAAATATTGATATTTCCCTGAGAAGGATGAATGTACAATCGTTAGATTTGATGCAATTCCACTGGTGGGAATATCAAGATAAAAATTACCTGGATGCCCTCAAATATATGGCAGAACTCCAAACTGAAGGTAAAATTAAGCATCTAGGTTTAACTAATTTTGACACGGAACACTTGAAGATTATTACCGAAGCAGGGATCAAAATTGTTTCTAACCAAGTACAATTTTCCCTTGTTGACCGGCGTCCCGAAGTTAATATGGTGCAGTTTTGTCAACAGCATGACATAAAGCTTTTTACTTACGGTACACTGTGCGGCGGTTTGTTATCAGAAAACTATTTGGGTAAACCGGAACCGCGAGGATTTGATCTGTCCACTGCTAGTTTGAAAAAATATAAAAATATGATCGATGCTTGGGGTGGTTGGCAATTATTTCAAGAGTTGCTGGCTATCCTGAAGGAAATTGCTAATAAGCATGGCGTAAGCATTTCCAACGTAGCAGTGTGTTACATTTTAGATCAGCCAACTGTGGGCGGTGTGATAGTTGGTGCCAAACTTGGTGTATCTGAACATATAGAAGATAACGCCAAAGTATTTGGTTTTAGTTTAGATGCTGACGATCGCGATCGCATCAATGCAGTATCTCGCCAATCACGCGATTTATACCAGCTGATCGGCGACTGTGGCGACGAATATCGGCGATAACTATTAAGGCTTGAGGAACAGTGTCAGCGCCTCATCTGTCCTATCCTGGAGATGGGTAAATAGTGTTGTGGGTGAGACTGTGTTTTTCAGCGTTGTGATACCGACTTATAATCGCCAACCGATTTTAGAAAAGTGCCTTTGCGCCTTAGAGGTACAGAATTTGAGTAAACCAAGTTCGGTGACTGATTACGAGATTGTTTTGGTGGATGATGGTTCTACTGATGGCACATTGGAGTGGTTAGCAGCGCACAAAGACGAGTTTCCCCATGTGCGATGGTTTCAGCAAGACCACGCTGGCCCAGCTGCAGCTCGGAATTTGGGCGTAGAAGAGGCGCTAGGAGATAGGATTATCTTTATTGATAGCGATTTAGTGGTGCTGGATAATTTCTTGCAAGCTCATGCTAACGCACTAGTGCAGGGACAGGAGAAATTGGGGAGCGATCGCTTTTTCACTTACGGCGCAGTTATTAATACTTGCAATTTCGACAATCCCACTGCTGAACCCTACAAAGTAACAGATTTTTCAGCAGCTTTTTTTGCTACGGGAAATGTCGCAATTCCCAAACACTGGCTAGAAAAAGCGGGACTTTTTGACACCAGCTTTCAACTCTATGGCTGGGAAGATTTAGAATTAGGTGTGCGACTAAAAAAACTAGGTTTGACACTAATTAAATGTCCAGAAGCTGTCGGCTATCACTGGCATCCACCATTTAACTTAGAACAAATTAAAAGCTTAATTGATAAAGAAATCCAACGCGGACGTATGGGAGTTTTATTTTATCAAAAGCATCCCACATGGGAAGTGCGAATGATGATTCAAATGACTTGGCTGCATCGCTTACTTTGGGGAATTATTTCACTCAATGGCGCACTTAATGAGCGGACAATGGCTCCTTTATTGCAATGGCTAATTAACTTAGGTAAACCTCAATTGGCTTTAGAAATTGCCCGAATTTTTCTCAACTGGTACAATGTGAAGGGTGTTTATGAAGCCTATGCTCGAATGCAAAAAATATCTTAAAAGTCACACATTTGGGATTTTATACCAATTTAATATGAAGCTGCATAATAAAGAACCCCACCCTAACCCTCCCCGAAATCGGGGAGGGAACTGGATTTTCCCCCTCCGCTCTTCGTTCGGGGACTAAGAGGGTGTTTTAAAAGTCCTCTGGTCGGTAGCAAAACGTTTTAGATCCCCCTAAATCCACACCACTTGCTTCACTTGGGGAGACCCCAAGACCGCAGTGGCTCCCCGATCAATTGGGGGGCTTTATTGGGTACAAAAACAATTCTCAATGAGTTTATTGCTTTTTTAGATTTGAAGGCACTAATTGAAACTGATAAAATTTACTAATGCGCAGTCTGGAGCAAATTGATAGTAATACTTAAATTATGAATCAGTATCGTTTCAAACAGTCCTTCTCTGCTGATCCCAGCTTAAGCCATAAGCTTTTTGACTTGATGGAAGTCACATTTCCCGGACTCAGCAGTTTAGCAGAATGTGCAAGAAAACTAGGTGCATCCTGGGAAACAGCTTCAACTCCGTTTATCCGTTTTCATGATGATGTAGCTATTACCCACGTGGGAGTGTTAGAAATTCCCATGCAAATTATGGGACAAAAGCTCACTGTCGGAGGAATTCATGGAGTAGCTACCCGTGCAGAATTTCGCCGGAGAGGGTATTACCGTGAAGTGATGGAAGAAGTGCTGGAATATTGCGATCGCCTTTACGAAACCCTAGTACTGACGACACCACAACCGGAGTTTTACTTACCTTTTGGCTTTCGTGTAATCGAAGAACACATCTTCAAAGTTAAATGTGACTCCACAAGTAGCACTGATAGCTTCCGAATACTGGATTTTACAGATACCAAAGATTACACATTGTTACACAGACTTTTGGAAACACGCGCCCCTGTCTCTAATATAGTTGGCGTAGTCAAGGAAAAACCTGTGTTCTGTGTCAATGAAGGAAGTCGTCTCTTATACTATGCAGAAGATTTAGATTTAATCGCCTGCATGGAGATAGAAGATAACCGACTTCATCTTTTCGATTTAGTTACAACGCAGATATGCCCTTTGAAGAATATTCTTGCTAAGATACCTCAATCCATTGAAGAAGTGGTGATTTACTTTAGTCCAGAACTTCTCCATGTCCAAGATGTGCAAGCATTCGCCCATAGATTTGACCAAACTGTACTGATGGTTCGTGGTAAATTTGCAGCAGAGGGCGAGAAATTTATGCTGCCACGTTCTGCAAGGTGTTGAGTTCCTGAAAAACTATTGAATCATAATAGAACTGAGAGTTTCATCATCAGGACTACCTTAAGATGTATCAAACTGACCCACCGCGATCGCCAAAAGATATATTGCCGACCATGTATGATCTTCCTAGTGAAGATTCTGAGGATCCTGGTTTGCCCGATCAGTTTCATTTATTGCAACCTCGTCTGTTAGACGAAACCTTTCGTCCACCAAATTATCCTAGGGACGAGATATTTGTTGCTAGCGATCTGAATCTTTATTATGACCCGCGCTATCCACTGTGGTACAAGCGACCAGATTGGTTTGCTGTTTTAGGTGTTTCCCGTCTCTATGAACAACGAGATTTACGCTTAAGTTATGTCGTTTGGCAAGAGGGAGTTGATCCTTTTATTGTGGTAGAGTTGCTGTCTCCAGGTACTGAAAAGGAAGATTTAGGGCAAACATTGCGAGATATCAAGCAACCACCAGGAAAATGGGAAGTATATGAGCGGATTCTCCGTGTTCCTTATTATGCAGTATTTGATCGGTACAAATATAAATTAAGGATATTTAAGTTAGATGGCGGTCGTTATGCTGAGATAGCAGTGTCAGAGTCACGCTTCTGGATCCCAGAACTAGAATTAGGTTTGGGTGTGTGGCAGGGACGCTATCAAGATGTAGAACAGCCCTGGTTACGCTGGTATGATTGGACAGGCTGCTGGGTGTTGACTTCTACAGAACAAGAAAAACAACGGGCTGAACAAGAAAGCCAACGGGCTGAACAAGAAAGCCAACGGGCTGAACAAGAAAAACAACGGGCTGAACGGTTAATTGCACAATTGCGATCGCTCGGCGTTGAACCCGATGTAGATTAGCTTTTTGCCTTATAGCCCAATACGCTTGGGTTAAGGCTAAAACTCTGTTACAAAGTCAATTTTTTTTACGAACCACAGAGGCGCAGAGGACACAGAGACAAGAGAGAAGGAGGAAATGCTTAACCCAAGTGTATTGCCTTATAGCCCTGCAAACCACTCATAGCCCTGATCCTCCCAATAGCCTTTTCTCGGTAACAAATTACTGACGAATGTAATTTGAGTTACCCACTTGCTTTGCTTATAGCCCAGTTTAATTGGGGATGCGAGGCGCATAGGCGCACCATTATCAGCTGATAATGGTTGTCCATTCTTTTGATAAGCCATCAGAGTTTGGGGATGTACAGCAGAAGCAATATCCCAGCTTTGGTAATAACCATCAGCAGATTTGAAGTAGACATAGCGGACATTTGACTTCGGCTGTACCAGCGCTACTAAGTCTCGTAATCGCACGCCTCCCCATTGAACGATCGCAGCCCAGCCTTCAACACAAACATGACGAATTACCATTGAAGTCAAAGGAAGTTTTTCAATATCTACCATGCTCAATTGCATCGCATTACTAACCTCTCCATCAATCGTTAGCCGAAACTGTGCTGGATCAATTTGCGGGGTGAAGTCAAAGGTATTAACCAACAATTTATCTGCTTCTATAGCACTGACAGGAAACTCTGGAACTGGTTTTTGACTTAGCAGAAGTGCTTCAAGACTTTGGTTTAGTGGCTCAGATATTTGCCGCAGATTATCTGAAAACAAATTTGTCCCACAGCCACCTAAAAGAAAACCTATCCCTGAAAGTCCAGATACTTGCAGTAAACGACGACGGGATAGGCTGTGTTTGGGAAGAATCAGACTCATAGAACCTCTACAGGAACATAGACTTAATTAGATAAATGCTTCCTACCTTCAAGGCAAGTAAGCAATGAGCAAATCAGTAGCAGTATTGATACGAAACCTTAAAATGTTTGCGATCTCGTCAAATTCGTAGACTAGACTAGAACCACATGGTAACAATTAGAGGGATATTATGATGAGCGATCGCGACTATACATTAATCGTTGACAAAAGCGGTAGTATGTCCACACCCGACCAAGTGGGTGGTAGAAGTAGATGGGACATAGCCCAAGAGTCTACACTCGCTTTGGCAAGAAAGGCCGAACAGTTTGATCCCGATGGCATCACCGTTTACGTGTTTTCTGGTAGATTTAAACGCTACGATGATGTCACCTCAGCCAAAGTCGCACAGATATTTCTCGAAAATGATCCTTCTGGAACGACAAACTTAGCAGGTGTACTCCAGGATGCCCTCAATAACTACTTTCAACGCAAAGCAACCGGTAAAACCAAGCCGAACGGAGAGACAATTTTAGTCATCACTGATGGTGAACCAGACGATCGCAAAGCTGTGTTTGAAGTAATTATTCATGCTACTCGCCAGATGGAACGTGATGAAGAATTAGCCATTTCGATCATTCAAGTAGGTTCCGATGCTCAAGCAACTAAGTTCCTCAAAGCTTTAGATGACCAGTTGCAAAGTGTTGGTGCTAAATTTGATATTTGCGATACCGTGACTTTAGACGACTTAGAAGAAATGAGCCTTGTAGATGTCTTGACCAACGCAATCACTGATTAATCTGTTGATCATCCATAGCCCAGTAAATTTTTACTATTAACTAGAAAATTGAATCATGCTAGAAAATCGTGACTATACCTTAATTATCGACAAAAGTGGCAGCATGGCAACCCAAGATCAAAAGGGTGGTAGAACTAGATGGGTTGCAGCCCAGGAATCTACTTTAGCTTTAGCTAGTAAGTGTGAACAATTTGACCCAGATGGCATCACTATTTATTTATTTTCTGGTAAATTTAAGCGATACGAAAATGTGACATCCAGCAAGGTATCACAAATTTTTCAAGAAAATGATCCCTCTGGTACAACTGACTTGGCAAGTGTGTTAAAACACGCAACTGATGATTACCTTCAACGCAAAGCAGCCGGTAAAACAAAGCCAAATGGCGAAACAATTTTAGTGGTTACTGATGGTGAGCCAGATGATCGCAAAGCAGTAATGAGGGTGATTATTGAAGCTTCTCGCCGCATCGAAAGAGATGAAGAATTAGCTATTTCTTTCATTCAAGTCGGCACTGATCAACAAGCTACCCGCTTTCTCAAAGTCTTAGACGATGAACTCCAAAGTGCTGGTGCTAAGTTTGATATCTGTGACACAATTACTATGGAAGATATGGACGATTTGAGTCTATCGGAAGTGCTACTCAATGCCATTAATGACTAGTACAGTTTTGCGTAAACTAAGCCACGAATTTGAAATCTCTAAAATCCTTACGAATTACGCAAAGCGGTTCTAGCTATACCCTTTATGAGGAATTGCCCAAATGGATTCCATTGATAAGCTGTTAGCTCAACTTCAAACAGAATACAAAGAAGTACAACCAGAACAGCAGCAGTCAAAATCACCTACAGCCAAACCTTTTATCCCACCATCGTCCAAGCCGGCATCTTTCATGGATAACCTTTTGGCAGAAGTTCAGGCTGATTTTGCAGAAGAAGATGCTGCTATTGAGTTAAAAAGACAGCAAGAACTAGAACAGGAACGAATTCGACAAGAACAACTCAAAGCCAAACAACTAGAGGCTTTGAAAGTGCAGGCAAAAGAATGGTTAGCCAAAGTAGATCCACTTTCATCTGAAGGACTTTGGTTTGAAAGCTTTGCTGAAAGTTACTCCTTCAAATTGGAGGCAGCGATTGAATATTTAAAAAACAATGAATGAAAATTATTCTTAATGGAAAGTTAGCAATTATTATTTATTACCTAAGTAGAGCGACGCAAATAAAGCTAACTGGCTAAGGCTGTCATTTGTCATTTGTCACTTGTACTGAGCGACTTGTGCCGAGCGGAGTCGAGGTAAGTCGAAGTATTCGTCATTTGTAAGGGTTTAAGGTGTATTTACGTTTCGTAACATAGTTTGGTTTATTCTTGCCGACTTACTTATGCTCAATATTAATGGTGATTTGTTCGAGCTAAATGTTGAACAGCCCATTCATGCATAGCATAGAGAATTGGTTGCAAAGTTTCTCCTAAAGGCGTTAAAGAATATTCTACCTTGGGTGGAATTTGGGGATAAACTTCTCGATGAATAATGCCGTCTTCCTGCATTTCTCTGAGTTGCTGAGTCAGCATCTTTTGCGTAACTCCAGGTAAAGCTCGTTGCAACTCACCAAAGCGTTTTACGCCAGTCATTAATTCTCTAATAATCAAAACTTTCCAGCGTCCGCCAATCACCTTTAGGGTAGTTTCTACTTCACAAGTCAGCCTAAGATGGTTTTGTGCTTCAGCTTTCATAGTTTTTTTGTAGGAAGTATCTTAATTTTAAGTGCGTTGAGGGTATGGCGAGTGAAAAAATAGAAATTAATTCTAAAGAGATAGACCTAAGCCCCTAACCCCCAACCCGTTGCAGGAAGGGGGAAAAATTCAAAGCCTCTCTCCTTTTAAGAGAGAGGTCAAAATTGTACTTCAGGCTTACCGAGAACCGCTATATGTCAACAGTTAACAAAAATATCTTTTCATTTTGCTAGCATCATCTCACAGAGGTAATTTGGGAAGTTGAGATGGAGAAATTAACTAAACCAGTGCGATTTTGGCTTTGTACAACTATTATCTTTTTGGGTTTGATAGGCTGCGATCGCCTTGTCAGTACTTCTGGAGATGTGGTTGAGCGAGTCAGTGATGGCGATACTTTAGTAGTGAAAGATACCAATGGTCAAAATGTTACTGTGCGCTTTGCTTGTGTAGATGCGCCAGAAATAGCTCATTCTAATAAAGAAAAGCAGAGTAGACGCACTAGCGATCGCAATCAATTTACTTGGGGTGTGAAAGCCCAAGAACGGGTGCAAGAACTAGTGCAACAAGGAGGCGATCGCGTGACTTTGAATATCACCGATAGCGATCGCTATGAACGCAAAATTGCCGAAGTCCGTTTACAAAATGGCACTTTTGTGCAGCAGGTATTGTTACAAGAAGGATTGGCAAAAGTGTATCGTCCCTATTTAAACAAGTGTCCTAGTAAAGACTTAGTACAACAAGCCGAAGCTGAAGCGAAACAACAACGGCTTGGCGTTTGGGGTGATGCTAAATTTGTGAATCCTTGGGAATATCGCAGCTTATATAAGAAGTAAAAACTCTAGCTGTTTCTAATTGAATGCACTACATTTTTTAGCATTGCATATTTGCTGGATGATTTAACAACTCCCCCTACTCCCCCTGCCTCCCCTACTCCTCTCCCCAAGTTTGCAGTTGTAAATAAACTAGTACCAGCGTCACCGCTAGTAACACCGTCGCGGCGGCGGCGGCATAACCAAAATCAAATTGACCAAAAGCCTCTTGATAAATGTAGTAAACCAGCAAATTAGTCGAATTCAGTGGCCCACCACCAGTCATCACAAAAACTTGCTCAAAACTTCGTAATGTAAAAATCGCGGTAGTGATGATTGCGAATATCACAGTCGGGCGCAATCCAGGTAAAGTAATATACCAAAATTGTTGCCAAGCATTTGCTCCATCCAAATCTGCTGCTTCATAACGACTGGGAGGAATTGCTTGCAACCCGGCTAAAAAAACCACCATATTGAAACCCAGTTGTTTCCAAATACTCATTAAAATAATTACCGGCATTGCCCAAAATGTGTCTCCTAGCCAGGGTATGGCTGCAATGCCGAAAAAATCTAAAAGTCCGTTCACTGGCCCTGATGTTTGAAACAGCCAGCGAAATCCCAAACCGGCTGCCACAAGTGAGATAATCGAAGGTAGAAAATAAGCACTTCGCAAGATTCCCCGCAAGGGAATGGAGCGGTTTAATAGCACTGCCAATCCCAAGGAGATAACTAAACTGGGAATGATGGTGGCAATAGTAAAATAAAAGGTGTTACCCAGAACTTGCCAAAAGTCGGGGTTAAGTAGCAAGCGCCAATAGTTTTTTAAGCCGATCCAATAAATACCTTTTAAAGTGAAACTCCCCGCGGTGAAACTGAGGTAAAACAAATAGGCGATCGGCCAAATGATAAAAACGCCCAGCAAAATTAGTGCTGGTGTGAGAAAAATCCAGGCAGCTATTGTATCATTATCCAACCACGACTTAGTATATTCTTTTTGCATCTATAATTAACCCTCTTAGCTGTTATGAGCCTCCGCCCTGATTCTACCCTTAGCTTGGTTTCTCCCAGCATTAGCGATCGCCAACAAGTGGCTAATGACAGCGATGTATTAAAGTGGTTTAAGTCACAAAGACGGGGTTATCAAACGCAGATCAATACTTTACTGCGAGCATATATGGAAGCTCATCGATAGTCAGTAAATCGATGCTGTGGAATAGCTGAACTTCTGAGGCGATCGCTTGGGTAAGTTCTTGGTTCATAATTATCTCTACTTGGAGTCTTTACTTAAACATCGCTATTTTTCTGCAAACTCAAACCAATCCCAAATGCAATTTCAACGCCGCATCAATTAGTACCATCATCTCTTCGTTTAAACTATTTAATACTTCACCTGTAATTCGTTGCTTAGAAATTGTTCGCACTTGCTGCGCCTGTACTTTACAAGGTTTTGTTAAACCAGTAATCTCTGGATTAAGCAAAACTTCAAAGGGATAAACACGGCTCACATTAGAAGTAAGCGGTAAAATTGTCACAGTGGTAGCAGCACTATTACTTATATCATTACTGACAATTAGCACTGGACGACGTTTACCCATTTCTGAACCCATCACCGGACTAAGATTTGCGTAATAAATATCACCACGTTTCATCTGTTAAACCATCTGCCACTGTCACATCCCAATCGTTATCAATTTCGGCAGACGCTTCTCGGTAAGCTGCCTCTAATTCTCGATTTCGCAGCAATTCTAATGCTTCTTCAATTACTTGAGAACGAGATTTACATCCTTTATTTTGCTTGTAGTTTTCGACAAACTTCACTAAAGACGATGCCAAAGAAATAGAGAGTTTTTCTACATTCATCTTCCCACCAATTAGTAGCTAAAATAATTCCTACTAATATACTAGCTTAATCTCAAAGTTCAGCAGATTGCCCGGAAATTACACCAGAACTGTTTGCTAAGGCTACAGCTTTCCTCAGCGCCCCTCTGCGTTTAAAAACGGTACAAATATATGCAAAGCTTTACTTAGCATATATTTTTGACATCTACAATTTTCCCTCTTAGCTGTTATGACCCTCCGCCCTGATTCTCCCCTTAGCTTAGTTTCCCCCAGCATTAGCGACATTTGCCAACAATTCGCCCCTTTAAAACTAGGAATTATGGCTTCTGGGAATGGCAGCAATTTTGACGTCATTGCTCAAGCTATCCAAGATGGACAGCTAAATGCCCAAATTCAAGTTTTAATTTACAATAACCCCTCGGCAAAAGCAGCCATCAGAGCAGCTAATAGAGGTGTAGAAACTGTTTTATTAAATCACCGCAACTATCAAAACCGAGAAGAGTTTGATCAGAAAATTGTGCAGACATTGCGGCACTACGATGTAGAATGGGTGATTATGGCAGGTTGGATGCGACTGTTAACATCAGTTTTCATTGATGCCTTTCCTGATAAAATTATTAATATCCATCCTAGTTTGTTACCTAGTTTCAAAGGCATCCATGCTGTAGAGCAAGCCTTGGCGTCTGGGGTAAAAATCACTGGTTGTACAGTGCATATAGCTTGTTTAGAAATGGACAGTGGCCCAATATTGATGCAAGCCGCAGTACCAGTATTGCCGGATGATACAGCAGAAACACTCCACGCCAGAATTCAAATTCAGGAGCATCGCATTTTGCCGCTAGCGATCGCTCTGGCAGGATATTCGTCAAAAGTTACATTGTCCCTACCGTAATAATACAGATAGGTTTATCCTTTGAATGCAACACAGGCTAAGGACTGTTTTCAAACTCCAAGATGCCCCCTAATATCATGTCCCCATAATTAGTCATGATTCTCACAGTGATTGCACCCTACCCCTTAATCCAATACGGTTCAGTTAAGCATTTCTTTGTTCTCTTTCAGGACTTACGCAAAATCATGAAAAAACGAACCGCATAGGACGCAAAGGACACAAAGGAATAAGAGCTTCAGAGAGCAATACTGCGTAGGTTTTGCATAAAAAATAGAAATTTGTAGGTTGGGTTGAGCGCAATGCGAAACCCAACAAACCCCGCTCTTCGGTTGGGTTTCGTTCCTCAACCCAACCTTGTATCCCTTCATGGTTAACGAGAAAAATTAGACATCTGGTGAAATTAAATATGCGTTACCCAGAACCCTTGTAGAGACGTAGCACTGCGACGTCAAAACAATTCTTTTTCACCAGATGTCTATTGTACGTAAAGGTGGTGCTTTT
This sequence comes from Nostoc sp. CHAB 5836, assembly GCF_020829445.1. Lineage (GTDB taxonomy): Bacteria > Cyanobacteriota > Cyanobacteriia > Cyanobacteriales > Nostocaceae > Nostoc. The sequence continues at coordinate 11,263 of NZ_JAIVFV010000074.1, read as the reverse complement.
TCCTACATATTCCACGACAAAGCTATTCATCAGAGTTAGCTTCAGCAGCTTCATACGCTTGTAGGAGTCTAGCATGATCGAGGGTAAATCCTACTTGCATCGCTATCTGGGTAAATAAATCAATCTCAGGCTGTTCCCAATCGCGGGGGCCAGAACACTGATGTGCAATTAACAAGCCAAATAGCTGCTCATCTTTCATAATAGGTGCTACTAAATTTGCTTTCACAGCAAAGGATTCCAGCAGCTTAACGTGACAATCACCCAAACCCGCTTCATAAATGTTATTGATTGCAACAACGCGACCAGACTGATACTTTTCTATATAGCCTTGAGTAAAACAGGGGTCGTGGATTTTAGATCGCAAAACTTTGGGATAAGCTGAAACCACTGATTCGGCAATTATAATTCCAAACCAATTAGCGTAAAAGCTATAAACTAATACTCGGTCACTACCCAATGCTTTGCGAACCTCTTCCACAGTGGTTTTGATGACATCATCTTCGTTGAGCGATTGGCGAATCCTACGGGTAATATCTACCAGTAACTGACTTCGCATACTTTCTGCCTCGATTCGTTGCAGTAATCTGGCATGGTCGAGAGCGAATCCCACTTGCATCGCTATCTGGCCAAATAAATCAATCTCAGATTGTTGCCAATCACGGGGTCTGGAGCATTGATGTGCAATTAACAAGCCAAATAGCTGTTCATCTTTAATAATGGGTGCTACCAAATTTGCTTTCACACCAAAAGATTCAAGTAAGTTAATGTGACAATCACCCAAACCCGCTTCATAAATGTTGTTGATGGCTAAAACGCGACCACGCTGATACTGTTCTACATAGCCTTGACCAAAACATGGGTCTTGGATTTCAGATTGCAAAACTTTTGGGTAGGTGAGAACAACTGATTCTGCAATCACAATTCCAGACCAATTAGGGTAAAAGCTATAAATCATCACTCGGTCAGTACTCAGTACTTTCCGAACCTCTTCTACAGTAGTTTTCAGGACATCCTCTTCGTTGAGCGATTGGCGGATACTGCCGATAGTATCCGCTAGCAACCGACTTTGCACACCTTCAGCATCGATTCGTTGCAGTAATCTAGCATGGTCAAGAGCAAATCCCACTTGCATCGCTATCTGGGCAAATAAATTAATTTCAGGCTGTTGCCAATTACGCGGTCTGGAGCATTGATGTGCAATTAATAAGCCAAATAGCTGTTGATCTTTGAGGATGGGGGCTACCAAATTTGCTTTCACCGCAAAGGATTCCAGCAGGTTAATGTGACAATCACCCAAACCCGCTTCATAAATGTTGGTGATTGCGACAACGCGACCAGCCTGATACTTTTCGACATAACCTTTACCGAAACATGGGTCTTGAATTTCAGACCGCAAAACTTTGGGATAACCTGGAACCACTGATTCTGCAATCACAGTTCCAAACCAATCAGCGCTAAAGCTATAAACCAGTACTCGGTCAGTACTCAGCACTTTGCGAACCTCTTCCACGGTGGTTCTCAGGACATCCTCTTCGTTGAGCGATTGGCGAATGCTGCGGGTAATTTCTATAAATATTTCAGCTCTATCTGCTTTGGTATCTACCTGTTCTAGAAGCTTGGCATAGTCAAGGGCAAATCCGACTTGCATCGCTATCTGACCTAACAAATCAATCTCAGACTGCTGCCAAAAGCGAAGTCTAGAACACTGATGTGCAATCAATAAACCGAATAGGCCTTTGCCTTTGACAATCGGTGCTACTAAATTAGATTTGACTGCAAATTGCTCCAGCAACTCAATATCAGCATCACTGAGATCGGCTTGATGGATATTATCGATCGCATGGATAGAACCATTCTGGTATTTTTCCATATACCCTGCTTCCAAACCAGGGTCGGAGACTGTAACTCCTAATATTTTTGGTAAACCAGGTGCTACCGATTCGGCGATAAAGGTTCCATTAGAGTTGGAGCTGAAGCAAAAGATGCTGACGCGATCAATGTTTAAAGCTTTACGAATTTCTTCTGAGGTAGTTCTGAGAACATCTTCTTTATTGAATGATTCTCGAACCCAACGGGTAATTTTGATCAATAGTTGGGAGTAATCAGTTTGGGCTTCTTTTTCTTGTAGCAAACCTGAAAGCAAGTCTGTGAATAAGCTGATGTTTCTCTCTAACATCACTAATTCATCTTTGCTAGCGATGAAAAATTGAGTAAACTCACTGTCTGGACGTAGCCGATTTTTGATACTATTAGAAATTGCCGCAGCGTTGCTGACTCGACTAATAACTCGATTCGTCACAAAAACAGCGATCGCACCTGCTAAAATTGCTGTTAGCCCCGTACCAGTTAGCAAGAATGACAGTTGTCTCTGTAGAGCAAGTTTAGTCTCTATTGAACTTTTCCCACTCTCTGGTCTGACTTGCGGAATTTGTTTGGCAATTAAATTAATACCATAGTAGTAAGTAGCTATTCCCATTCCAACTACAGGTAGCACACTGATGCTTAGTGCCCAAACTATTGCTTTAGTTTTTAAACTCCATTTTTGTTGCCACAGGTTTTTTTGACGATTTCGTCTTGCTTGGTTTTGAGAAAAAGACTGACTCATAAATGAAACCTGGATGCGCTGCAATTGAGAATTAAGTAAATAACCTCACCACCAAATTCTACACAAAACTTATTAAACAATGCCTGACTTTTAGCAGTATTCTGAGACACTAACCTTCTAAGTCATACCTTATAACGCTTTTCTTCTCTTTGGGCCCAAAAAAATTGGGATTGATTAGCAGCCTCGTTAACAATAAAATGGCGATCTTTTGTTTGAATGTCTTATTTTCTCATCAGGTGTTACGGTTTTATCAGAGTTCGCCTCCCCCTTAAGACAGAAAAAAGCGTTGTAGCGACTGGCGCAGCGCCAACGACTACGCAGTTCGACTGCGCTACTTCGACTACCCTCAGTACAAGTCACCGTAAACTCAGTGACCACGCCAACGAGACGCACTCGCGTTCACTACAAACTCCAAATAATATGCCAGTTGCGTAAGTCCTAAGTACAACATTTCATTAATATCGTAGCGAATTCTCTTTGCGTTCCTACCCTGCGGGAAGGCGTTCGCGTAGCGTCTCCAAGAGTTGCGCCTTTGCGCTTCCCTTTGCGCCCCTACCCTGCGGGAAGGCGAGGCGCCTATGCGTTTAAATTTCAACCCTCAATTGGCCACGATTTTAAGCAAAGCTGTACTAAGTCAAACAGGTTCTCGTTTTGATGCAACACGCAAGGGCCATGAATTGCCCTCATGTAGTTTTGCGTAAGTCCTATTTATTTTTTAATCGTCGCAATTGCCACATTTTCCAGAAATAGCTAGAAATCCAATTCGTAATCATGTGAGCAACAATTGGCACTAATAAGTTGCCCGTCAGCAGGGCGCTATATGCTAATATCATCCCAACAATTGTTGCCCAAATCACATAAGGCCATTGTTGGGAACCGCTAAAATGTAAAATGCCAAAGCAAAGACTGGATAAAATTACAGCTGTAATATCAGAGCCTAAAGCTGGCAGGATCACACCTCTAAATAATAATTCTTCACTCAACCCCGGTAGCAACCCTAGCCAAATTAAGTCTGGTAAAGCTAAAGGCTTCAGTACCACTTGTAGGTAATAATCTGCACTTTTACGATAGGGAGTCCAAAGGCGATAAGTTAAGCCACTTAAGGCAGTGATCAAGAATCCCAGTCCTACACCTAGCAGCAACTCTCTTTGATTTAAATCCCAAGAAAATAGGGAAAAGTTGCCAAAATATAACAAAAGTTTGGCGACTATCAACAAAATGATTGCAGTCACTCCCATCGCCCCAAGTACTTGGATGCGCGTCAGATATGGAATTTCTGGCTCTTGCTTTTGTTGTTCAATCACAGGTTTTTAAGGGGAGTAGGTATTGGGAGAATAACAAATGACTAATGACAAATAACAAATGACTAATGACTAATGACTAATGACTAATGACTAATGACTGCAAAGGTAATAATTTGGGACGGAGAGCGGAGGGATCGATGCCAGCTTTGTGTGCTACTAATACACCCACTGTTTCTAAATATGAGTTTACCTGTATAGATTTGATCCCCAAGAGTTGGGGTGGAACTTTTATCAGAGTTTTATTTTCTTCTACTGTAATTATTTGGCATCGTCTTTGGCTTAAACTCAGTAAGGTACTGCTACCACAGGCATTTGCAGGTGCGATCGCCGCATCCACTTCATCTGCCCAAATATCTCCTTGTTGTGATGCCATAGCTCCTCTCTCTACTATAAACTGTGGGGCACGACTTAATCCTACAAGCACGCACGGCAAAAAGGTATAGCCCAATTCTTCGGCGGCGGAACGGGGAGATAAATGAGGTTGTGGAGGTTCGCTCAAAAGGGCGGGAGAATGGGCGCAAGGAATTTCAAAGGTTCGCACTAGCAAATGGCTAATTACGGCTTCTGCACCCGCTAGGGGATCTACACCTTTACCCTGGCGGTATTTTTGTACTGCTTCTGAGTCCATATCATCGGGGAAACGAGCAACAACTGCGATCGCTTCTGCCCCCGCTTTTTTAATTAATATCTCAGCTGCCCGCAACAAGCTATCGGGGTTGCCAATTGTTCCCCAACTAGCTCCCGATGGTGTAGTCCGTAATTCTACATTTAATGGTGCATCAGTAATTACATAATCTGTTAGGGTTAATCCGAGAGTGGCTCTGACTGCATCTGCTGCTTGTATATGTCGTAGTCGCAACTCTGGCTCAATGGCTTGGTCTAAAAGCAAACCTACCTTGTTGCTGCGGACAGGACGCAAACCCCAGCATCCAGAGGCGAATTTGTCAAGTCCATAACCTTCAACATAGAAAGCATTTGGAAGATTCCAATACAAAGAAGCGCCATTTAGGACATTGGGGTGAGTAATTAGGCGATCGCAAACCTGTGCTATAACTCTAGCAACAGGCAAAGCATCTCCTGCATAACCTCCAATAGCAGCTCCAACCCCAGTTGGTACAATTAAGATAGCTGTGTAGGGACGATTCATCTTAAGTTATGAGTGCTGAGTTATGAGTTTATGAATCACAAGCTATCAAATACTAACTCCTAACTCGTGTACAGACGCGATTAATCGCGTCTCTGCTAACTCTTGACTGTAGTCACCACGGCTTCAACTGTAGCTTTTTGTTCGTCAACGTCTACAGAGGTAACAGCCCAACGCAGGGGTTCGCCTTGTTTCTTCAACTCTGTTTCAATTACTTCTAGTAATTCTGCGGGAGTTTCTTGTAAATCAATTTCGGCGGTAATAAAATGAGTTGTCATCTTGGTAAATCCCGTTGATTTGTAGTTTCTAGAATAGCTGATATCAGTTGCGATGAAATACCTTATGTAACTGATCAGATTTGGTAATCTTAGTGAACAGTTATTCAGTTATGAATAATCATTCGATATACTGATAACTGTTCGCTGATTATTTGCCTTTGCCAAATTGTAACTGATAAACTATGTCTTCCTTTTCTGTCTTAAGTTTCAAATCAGAAAGAGGTTTGGCAACGCAAAGCAATACGTAACCTTGCTTTTGTAAATCTGGACTAACGCCCATGCCATCAGTTTGATCCACAGTTCCCTCAGTTATTTGACCGGCACAAGTCGTGCAAACACCTGCATTGCAAGAACTCGGCAGTTCCAAACCAGCAGCATCGGCAACTGATAAGATCGTTTCATCTTCAGGAACTTGCAAGGTATGAATTTGGTCTTGGTGATGAATTTCTACGGTGTAAGTTTTGGGCATATACAAAACAAGCGTGACACAGAGGACAAGTGAGTTATTTTATCTGATAAATAGACACAGTACCAAGTTAACAAAGACGAAAAGAGAATTATTTTCAAAGAGCTTTATTAGGAAAAATAGCTATACAGTGATAATTATAAGTCCTTGCTAGACAAAAAACGAAATGTTACCCATAGTGTGGATAGGGTAGCTTATCTGAAACCTGAGTTGATTACAGATATAGTTATACCTATCAGTAAGCTTTCGTGTATAACGCTACTCGTAGCTTGCTTTTTTGGATAACTATGCTAACACACCTGATTTTACACCAAAGAGCGATCGCCACATACAAACCTACTTAACAAATTATCTCTCCTCATTTTTCATAATCAAGTTAGGTAAAGAAGGTTGATTATAAGCTGTTCCACATCTAGTTTACATATCTAGATTTAATAAAGTTCTTGTGAGGTGGGCATCTGGGTGGCTATAAATATGCAATTTAAATGTAGAACAGTTTATTAGCAATATTCTGTTAAAATTCATCTTTTCCTACAAGTTCTGAATCAAAAATTAACCAATCCTGAAAGTATTCCTTAATCCATTCACTCACATCAGGATACTTATCTTGAATGGCTTTTAATCTATTTTTCATATTCCTTTGATAATAACTCTGATATTCTATATTTCTGATAGCGATGACATTTAAGGTATAAGTTAACATCCTTAATCTTGCTATAGCTAATTTTAAGTTCTTGCGAGAATAATTAGGTATTCTTGAGTCTTCTTTATCTTCTTTAAAGGGACAATATTGATTATCTCTAATAATTTTGTAAAATTCTTGAGTCTCTAAATCTAACTCATAAAAAGCATTTGGACAAATTTCATAGTTAATTGTATTTCTTATTTCCGACTCATTACCCAAATCAAAAGATTTAATTCCAATATTCCAAAACCTATCAATTCCTTTACGGCTTCTAAAATCGCTAAAGTTTTCAAAAAATCGCTTGAACTGTCTTTGATGTTCATCTGTTGAATTAGCAATACCTTTGATGTAAATGTTCTTTTTTTGATAATCTTTTTCTTGACAATCTACAGATCGAGATACCCAAGTTGTAAAGTTAAGTTGTGTTCTGTTTAAACCTTGGATTAAGAAAAAATTAGAATAATAAGAAGTAACAAAGCCCCAACTGAAATATCCTTTTTTGATTAAATGGTCAGTAGAGCAAATATTTAAAACAGCTTTGGATAAAAGTTTCTCAATATCAGTCAATATATAATTGTTTCCATCTGAGATAGTAAATCCTTTTTCATAATCTTCCTTTGATTTATATAAATCTTCCAAGTATTTTTTAAAAGAGCGTTTAGCGTCACCATTACAGTTGCTAAAAGCAATAGCAATTTCTTCAAACATTAATGACACACTTTCTAATCTCCAATCATCACCGCAAAATCTTCTCGAACTGCATTTTTTAGTCGGCTAACCATCATTTCACCAGCTTTCTCTTGCGCTTTAAAGCCTCCTCCACTTGGTAAGTTCTCTTTATCAAACTTAAAATCTTGAATTAGCTGAAGAAGTTTAATTGTATTTTCAGTATTAAACATTTGATATTTTTGCATAACCAAATTAAAAATCTCATAAAATGCTTTCATAAGACCACCAAATCCAACTGTTTTCAGAATGTATGATTTGGGATCATCCCATTGTTCTAGAAAGACTGCTTTAATAGAACGAAAGTAAATTTCAAAAACTTTATATTGTTGCTCAAAACCTAAGTTAGCAAGTTTTCCTGTTCTGGGTTCTACATAATCCTTAGCTTGGTTAACAAATTCACTTAAAGATATACCAAGTCCCGCATCTCCTGTTCTTCTAATTAATTCATACAAAGGACTTTCATCTGCCTCATTTAATCTAGTCGCAATTTCTGTTGCTCGTCTTTCTGCTGTAACTCCTTCTTCATCGAAATTTTCAATATCTCCTTCTAACAAATTAAGTAGGTCTAAATAAAGAGATGCAGGAACACCTTTTTGGGTTTTATTAATTTTAATAAACAGTCGAGCCTGTTCTTTAACAGATAATCCCAGAGTAGCAACTACCATTAATGGGAAATCAGGGTTTGCTTCATAACAACCTTTGATTCGATGTTGACCATCTATGATAAGTCCCAGAGATTCTGTGTCATTTAAAGTTAATAACTTACTATTTTCTAAATAGGAAAATTTACCTTCATCAATATTGACTAAAATAGAATTAGGTATAATGCCTTCATCTTGATTGATGTAAGTTGTTATTTCTTTTATTCTGGGCTTAGAAAATGATCTTTGATATCCTAATTTTTTATCGGAAATTCTACGAGATACATCAAAACGCTCATAAATCATTCGAGCAGTAGTGATGAATAAAAGCATAGGTATATTGTTTTGAATTACTTGAAATGCTGGAATTTCTATTTTGCTCATTACGACTACAATTTTTGATAACAGATATTGAATATATTATAATATAATCAAATTAGATTACTATGCTGTTAACGTTTGATCATATTATACAAAACCGTTTAACCGTAATGCTTTAAGCGATAAAACTACGGTAAACTTTTATGAATCAACCCTGCCCAAAACTCCCCCTTGTTAACGGGAAATCACTCCACTGGAGAACATAAGAATGCTGGAATCATATCGTAAACACGTTGCCCAAAGAGCAGCACTGGGAATTCCCCCCTTACCATTAGATGCAAAGCAGACATCTGAATTGTGCGAATTACTGAAAAATCCGCCAAAGGGTCAAGAGGAGATATTATTACATCTATTGAGCGATCGCGTTTCTGGTGGTGTTGATCCAGCAGCTTATGTCAAAGCTGGATTTCTCACCGCGATCGCCAAGGAAGAAATCACTAGTCCGTTGATTGGGCCCATAGAAGCGGTGCAATTGCTGGGCACAATGATCGGTGGTTACAATGTGCAATCTTTAATCGATTTGCTGCAATTACCCACCGTATCCCTCTCAGACTCATCCGAAACACCTCTAGTCATGGGCGGACAAGGAAAGGAACCCATCGCCGCTTACGCCGCCAACGCCTTAAGCAAAATCCTTTTGGTGTATGACGCTTACCACGATGTTTTAGAGTTGTCTAAAACCAATCCTTTCGCCAAACGAGTAATAGACTCTTGGGCGGAAGCTGAATGGTTTACCCTTCGCCCCACAGTTCCAGAAGCGATTACTGTCACGGTTTTTAAAGTTCCTGGGGAAACTAATACCGACGATTTATCACCCGCCCAAAGCGCCACAACTCGCCCAGATATTCCCTTACACGCCTTAGTGATGCTAGAGTCACGGCAACCGGGAAGTTTACAAACCATTGCTGAACTGAAGAAAAAAGGGCATCCTGTAGCTTACGTAGGAGATGTAGTTGGTACTGGTTCGTCGCGTAAATCTGCCATCAACTCGGTATTGTGGCACATGGGAAATGATATACCATTTGTGCCAAACAAACGCGCTGGGGGTTATGTTTTAGGTGGTGCGATCGCGCCTATCTTCTTTAACACAGCAGAAGATGCTGGTGCTTTGCCTATTCAGTGCGATGTCACCAAACTCGAAACCGGTATGGTAATTACCATCCATCCCTACAAAGGCGAAATCACAACTGATGTAGAGACGTTGCATGGAACGTCTTCCGAAGTCATTTCTACCTTTGACCTCAAACCTGACACCATCCTCGATGAAGTCCGCGCAGGTGGACGCATCCCCCTACTTATCGGCCGTACCCTCACCGACAAAACTCGTCTTGCACTCGGTTTAGAACCCAGCACCGTTTTCACCCGTCCCCAGCAAGCCTTTGATACAGGTAAAGGCTACACCTTAGCACAGAAAATGGTAGGTAAAGCTTGCGGATTACCTGGTGTGCGTCCCGGCACATCCTGCGAACCCATCATTACTACCGTTGGTTCCCAGGATACCACAGGCCCCATGACCCGCGACGAATTAAAAGAACTCGCCTGTCTTGGTTTCAGTGCAGACTTAGTTATCCAAAGTTTCTGCCATACAGCAGCTTATCCCAAACCAGTAGACATCCAAACCCATCACGAACTCCCCGACTTCTTTGCCTCTCGTGGCGGTGTCGCCCTGCGTCCCGGTGATGGTATCATCCACTCTTGGTTAAACCGGATGCTGCTACCCGACACCGTGGGAACTGGCGGCGACTCACACACCCGCTTCCCCTTGGGTATTTCCTTCCCCGCCGGTTCTGGATTGGTAGCCTTTGCAGCCGCCTTGGGTGTCATGCCTTTAGATATGCCAGAGTCAGTATTGGTAAGATTTAAAGGAGAATTGCAACCAGGTATCACCCTGCGTGATGTCGTGAATGCCATTCCCTACGTGGCAATTCAAAAAGGTTTGCTGACAGCAGAGAAGCAGAATAAGAAAAATGTCTTCTCTGGGCGAATTTTGGAAATGGAAGGTTTGCCAGATTTAAAAGTTGAACAAGCCTTTGAACTCACCGATGCTAGTGCCGAACGTTCTTGTGCCGGATGCACAATTAAGCTGAGTGTAGAGACAATTTCGGAATATCTGCGTTCTAATGTAGCGCTGCTGAAAAATATGATAGCACGGGGCTATCACGATCCGCGTACCATGCTGCGCCGGGTGGCAAAGATGGAAGAATGGTTAGCAAATCCCGTGTTATTAGAAGGTGATGCCGATGCCGAGTATGCCGAAATAATTGAAATTGATTTGAACGAAATCAAAGAACCAATTGTTGCTGCTCCCAATGACCCCGATAATGTTAAGTTATTATCGGAAGTTGCTAATGATCCAGTGCAAGAAGTATTCGTCGGTTCTTGTATGACAAATATCGGTCATTATCGGGCAACAGCAAAAGTTTTGGAAGGTGCAGGTGAAGTAAAAACCCGCCTGTGGATTGCACCACCAACGCGCATGGATGAACACCAATTAAAAGAAGAAGGTGTATACAGCGTTTTTGGGGCTGCGGGTGCGCGTACAGAAATGCCAGGATGCAGTTTGTGTATGGGAAATCAGGCGCGAGTTGCTGATGGCACAACAGTATTTTCTACCTCTACCCGCAACTTCAATAATCGCATGGGTAAAGATGCGCGAGTGTATCTTGGTTCAGCAGAATTAGCCGCAGTTTGTGCGCTGCTAGGGCGACTTCCCACAGTGCAGGAATATTTGGATATTGTGGCGAGTAGAATTCATCCTTTTGCCGATGATTTGTATCGGTATTTGAACTTCGATCAAATCGCCGGTTTTGAGGATGAAGGGCGCGTGATTTCTCAAGAAGAGCAGGCTTTGTTAGTATAGTTTAATTAGGTGGGTGTTATGCCCACCTAATTTTTAGCGTTTCCAAGAGGAATATTAATGACAAGTCCATCTTTTATAAATGAAAAAAATCTATATGAACAAGATTTTTACGTGTGGACACAAACAATTGCCCAGCAGTTAAAAGAAAATAAATTTCATGAAATAGATAT
>NZ_JAIVFV010000073.1 GCF_020829445.1 Nostoc sp. CHAB 5836 | reverse complement strand
TGTTGTTTCCGTAGATCAACGAACCTGCAACTGGTTCACGGATCCCGTCGATGTCTACTGGAGGTGCGGCGATGAAGGCGATTACGAAGCAAGCGGTGGCCGCTAGCAAGGTGGGGATCATCACTACTCCGAACCAACCGATGTAAATCCGGTTGTTGGTGCTGGTGATCCATTCGCAGAATCGATCCCATACGTTGGCGCTTGAGCGCTGTTGTAAGGTTGTTGTCATTGTTTTATAAATGCGGTTAGTTGTTTATGAATCAGGCTCGTTTGTCTTTGCCTGTAAAACTACTTTACACTGCTTTACAATTTTTAATCAACTTTTATTACTTCAGTAAAGCTGATATAAAACATCAGTTTTTCTTATTTAAAAACCCAAATTGGGAGCATGGCTGGGGTAGATGTCAACAGATGGAACAGTGCGATCGCGGCGCAATACTGCGTAGGTTTTGCCCAAAAACCTTGACCCGTGTAGGTTGGGTTGAGGAACGAAACCCAACCTACAGGGGGGCTTTGTTGGGTAACGCATTGCCCATTGGTGTCAACTTAAGCCTGGGCGAATGGAATTCGCGGCTACACAAACAAAGTCCGCCTGCGCGGACTAAGAGAAAATTAATATTTTTAACCCGCGCAGGCGGGTTTCGTCTGTGTAGACGCGGTTTCTAACCGCCCTTTTAACGTTAAGTTGACACCTATGCGCATTGCCTCAACCCAACCTACGATTTTCCAAAACCTACGCAGTATTGGATCGCAGCGAGTAACTCACTGGTGATTCCTGACATACGTTTACTTGCGCTGTAAGATTTAATCGGATAATCTGAGCGATCGCAATTGTTTTTAAGGAAACTAATGAACAAATTAATACTGAGTTTGCTTTCTTCTCCTGTACTAATTAGCTCTATTCTCTCTATGGGAGTAATGCTCAATCACGCACAAGCTATGGAGCCACAATTAGAAGCCAAAACCACAGACAGGCTATCTTGTATACGCAATAAACATAAAGTGGGTTTAGTGTGTGCGAGAGCTTCTGTATTGGCTCAAATTCCTAAATATCAGCCGGAAATAGAGTTTTCTCAAGAAGATGCTCCGATGCTGGAGTTCAATGACCAAGAAAGCGATATGGCGATCAACTTATTTGGTTGCGACTGTGCTGCTTGTATAAATTCTTTACGTCAGATGCGCGGCGTGACACCCTTGGTATATTAAAATTCTAAGTAGGTTGGCGCAATTAAAGTTAACTGGCTAAGGGTGTCATTTGTCATTTGTCATTTGTCATTTGTCATTTGTCATTTGTCATTTGTCACTAGTAAGGGTTTTAAGTTTATTTACGTTTCGTAGCATACTTGGGTTTTTTCGCACCAACGTACTTACTAATCTACTTTTGTTTATCATCGACAAACTTTTCTGAGGGCACAACATTGTTGTGCCCTCACTGTTTTAGATCCCCTCTAGCCCAGTTTTTCAGTTAAGTAGTACATCATTCGGGTCTCAAATCGTTAGATAATTCCACAATACCTCTAGACCCATCAATCCGTACCCGTTGACCATCTTGCAGGAGCCATGTAGCACCGCGAACATCCATCACCGCAGGAATCCCATATTCACGAGCAACGATCGCACCGTGAGAAAGGCGTCCACCAACTTCGGCAATTAATCCCCCAGCCCTTAATAACAAAGGTGCCCAGCCGGAATCTGTATATGGGACTACTAGAATTGTATCTCGGTCAATCTCTGGCACATCTTGTAAATTTCGCAACACTTTCACTCTGCCTTCAGCTTGCCCGTGACTGGCTCCAATACCTTGTAAAATTTGGTCAGAGTAGAGCGCAGAGGGAGTTAAGGGGTGAGGAGGTGTATTGCCGTAGACTAAAAGGGGTATTTGAATGAACTCGCTATCTTGCACAAATTGCGATCGCCTCGATTCCACTAACTTGTCTAACTCTTCAATTAACCTAAAATCGTCATCCCCAACCAAACTCCGCACTTCATCAAAGTTTAGAAAAAAGATATCTCCTGTTTTTTTGAGTAAACCTGACTTTAACCAAATCTTTTCTAAGGCGACAAAACTCCAACGCAATTCAGCCAAGAGGCGGGAATAAACTTCGGTAACTCGTCCTTTGATATCCACACGCCGTTGCACAAAAGAGCGTTTGCGCTTACCAGCAAAGATGCTATTAATCGCGTCTTTAGCGCCTGATTGTGGTTCGTTCCCCTGCATTAATTGCACAAACATCTGCTTAATCATCTGGGGATTCTCCCGCCAAGTGGGAACGGAAATATCAGTTCCCACTTCACTTAAATAGCCGTAATCCTGAAGCAATTCGTCAAATTCTCGGAGGATTTTCTCTCCCTCTGGGGTTTGCTTTAACTGCTCAAATACCTGCTGTGGTTCAAACTCAAGCAATACCTCTTTGGCATCTGTAGCTATTGCACTGAGCGATCGCAATGCTGCTACCTCTGGAGTCAGGCTATGATCAATTTGGCCATCCTTCACCCGAAAAATCGCCTGTCGCAGGGCGGCGCTCAAGGGAGCTAAAATGCTGTAATACGTTCCTTGACGCAGCAAATCCAGAATAAAGTCAATTCTGGCCAACAGCTTAGATGGTTCCAGGTTATCTATATCTTCCTGTGCCAACTGCGACAACCCAGGAATAAACCGTTTGTGATAATCCTGCTTGAAGTCCTTTTCTAAAGTTAATTCCCGCTTCAGCAACTTGCCTAGTCCTGGCAAATTTTTCCAGGTTGACTGCAAGGATGGTTTACTTAATTTCGCTCCTCTGGTTAAAAATTCTAGACTTTCTGGCGGCAGTCCCATACGGATAAAAATATCTCCTAAGAGGGATGCGTTAAAGTAGGCTCTGGAATAGTGCAGAGTTGCAGTTTCGCTGAAATCTAACCCCAAGGCGCCATCGGCCAAAACTAAAGTGAAAAGTTCTCCCCAAACTCCACAAGTTAAGGGACGATTAATTGACCATGTTAAGGGGTGAATTACTCCGGGAATCACTTCGGCGGCGATTTTGCGTGTCCAAATGGGCAGCAGAGTGGTGATGGGTCGAGATTGCAACACCCAGAGTGTTTGACCGTCATAACTCCACTCTATATCTTGAGGAGTGCCATGATAACGTTTTTCGAGTCGGTAGGCTAGATATGCAACTTGCTTGATTAATGCTTGTGGTACTCGTCCTTGACCCTCTAATTGTACAGAGGAAGAATTTTCTGTTTCCAAGACAAAAGCGCGATATTGTTCTGGTGTGAATTTTCCCGAAACGACTTGTGTCGCGTTGCCTGGAAGGGCTTCAATGATGATCGCATCACCTTGCTGGGTAATGGGATCGCGGCTGAAAGCGACACCAGAATATACACTTTGGACTTGTTGTTGAATCAAGACAGCCATTGCTGTATCATTTAAGCCGCGATCGCGCCGATATTGGACAGCAGATGGATGATTGTAGGAAGCTTGAACTTGAGCGATCGCTTGCTGTAATGCCTCTGGGCTGGTAACATTTAAAACTGTTTCGTACTGCCCAGCAGCAGAAGAGTGTTCTGAATCTTCTCCAATGGCAGAAGAACGCACCACCAAGGGGGATAATTCTGATGGCTGGAGAAATTCTGTCAACAGTTCAGGATCATCAATTGGGGCGAGTACCCACCCCTTGGGGACTGGATAGCCCCAGCGCTTAATTTGAGATAAGGTAGCCGCCTTTTCGCCGACGATGGCAGCATCCAACTCTTGATCTAGAGAAACCATAGCGCCATCGCCCCGTAAAAATTCCAACATTGGTTGCGATTCTGTTTGGGCATCTTTGACTGACAAGTTCATATCATCAGGAATTTTGGTATAAATCCAGCCCATTAAACCAGCTAAAGCAACAGCACCAACCATTCTCGGTATATCGCTAATGTGCAGAAGTGCGACAAACAGAGGAAAGAGAAGCAAAACCCCAAATTTGACTACCTGTCTTGATTGGAGAATTGTAAAACTAATACCTGCAAAGAAGGATACAAATATTGCTACCAGTGGATCATGTACAACAAATCCCCATACGACATTTGTTGTACCTGCCCCTCTGCTTATCCAGTATCTACCGATTACCAGAGCGATGAGCGCAAGTAATTCCCAAGACGAGCCATCTGGGAAGAAAACGCGGCTGAGTAAGACTGCTGCAACTCCTTTCAAAGCTTCTGATAAAACTGCCAGAATGCCGACAAATTTACCACCGTGATAAAAGGCAGCCGAGACACTGATATTTTTAGTACCAACTTGTGATAACTGTTTGCCTGTGAGAGCGTAAGTTATCCATGCAATCAGGGGTAATCCGCCCAAAAGGGGGCAGATAATTAAAATAACTAAGACACCCCAAGGTTCAAACATTCTGGATTTTGGATTTTAGATTTAAATTTTCCGTCTAAAACCTCAAATCTCAAATCTAAAGTTTTTCTGAAATTTTTGATGGTTGTTAGGGGGCTTTTATTTATTAGTTGAGGCGATGTGCAACTATTCTTAAAACCCGCTTCCAAACCTCTCCTCCAAAGGTCGAGAGGCTTTGATTCTTGCTCCCCTTCCCTTGTAGGGAAGGGGTTGGGGGTTAGGTTTTAGATAAAGTTGCACAGGGCGTTAGTTGCTAAATGGACACTTGGCTAGGACGGAAACCGTTTTTGCCAGTGTCCTTTTAGGCCACTAATGGTTTTAGTTTAGCGCATAGGCAGCTTGCAGCGCCCAGATGATAAGAGCAGCGATCGATCCCAAAAGCAACACGGTAGAGATAGTGACTACTTTGGGGGAATCTGCACCCTCAAATTTCATAATTCCTCGATTTAAGTCGGACACAGCTTTGTAATCCTCTTTGGTTGGAGCATGAGACATTTATCCGTTTTGATTGTAGTCCTTGTGTTTGCGGATAATGTTAAATCCCTAATACTATTTTGTCCAAAGTCCAAAATTTTTAAATCCCCACAATTACGTACTTCTCCAGAGTGATTAATCTTATTTATACAAAATTAGGGATGGGGGAAAATTCTTCAACTCTGCTCTCTGCCCCTGTGCCTCTTTACCCCGCATTTCTCACAAGCTCAAGGCGTTTGATGGAGCAGAAGATAAGTAATGAGTAATGAGTAAAAACTTCTTACTTCTTACTTCTTACTCATTACTTATTACTTCTCCCCTGCACAAACGCAGGCTTTAAGAGGTGTGGTGAGAAATCCGGGTTTACCCATGCCCAATGCCCAATTCGTCAGTTACTATCGTTGAACAGTAACTCAGTATAAAAGGGTGTGAGTAGGTGAAGATGGCACTGATCGTAATTTCGGCGGTAGTTGTGGGATTGTTTGTGGTAGTTGAAATCGGGCTGCGATCGCTCTTTGGTTTTGGTAATCCCCTGATTTATATTGGCGATGAGCAGATTGGTTATTTGTTGGCTCCTAACCAGCGTACCCGTCGTTTTGGTAATTGCATTGAAATTAATGAATATTCTATGCGAGGTAGTCCGATAAAAAACATACCCGCACCTTCAGATCTGCGAGTTTTCCTGTTAGGTGATTCTATCGCTAATGGTGGCTGGTGGACAGATCAGACTAATACCATATCTAGTTTGATGATGCGTTCTCTGGCATCATCTACTAATAGTAATTATCAGGAAGTAGAAGTACTAAATGCTTCCGCTAACTCTTGGGGGCCAAGGAACGAATTAGCTTATTTAGAGAAGTTTGGCAATTTCAACGCCCAAGCTGTAGTGCTATTAATTAATACTGATGACTTATTTGCAACTCCTCCCACTTCTTTACCAGTAGGACGCGATCGCAATTATCCAGATCGTAAACCTCTGCTGGCATTAATGGAAGTGTGGCAGCGTTATATCCTCAAGCAAAAGCCAATACCCGAACTGCAAGCCGTGCAAAATGAGCCAGGCGATCGCGTGGGAATTAATCTGGAGGCGATCGCTAAAATTCAAGCCCTGACTCGCCAAAGCAATAGCCAATTTCTACTAGTTATGACTCCCTTACTACGAGAAATTGGTGAACCAGGCCCCCGTGATTACGAAATTAAAGCACGTCAGCGCTTGAGCGATTTTACCAAAACGCAGCAAATTAACTATATAGACTTTTTGCCGATATTCAATTCAACTACCAACCCACAAGGTTTGTTTCACGACCACATTCACCTCAATTTGCAAGGCAATAAATTTGTCAGTGAATTTATAGAGCGATCGCTTTTGGAAATAAGTAGGTCGGCGCAATTAAAGCTAACTGGCTAAGGCTGTCATTTGTCATTTGTCCTTCGTCATTTACAAGGGTTTTAACCCTATTTACGTTTCGTAACATATTTAGGTTTTTTCGCGCCAACTTACTTACTAGGGAAGGTGTCAAGTCGCTTCGCTCCAATTCGTAATTCGTAATTCGTAATTATTACCCCAAAGGATAAATCCTGGGGCTTGAATAAAGTTGGCTTTGCCTAATTTTATTTTTTCTAATTAAAATTAGGGGTTTTGACGCCAAGGATGAATTAATTATTGATTAATTCACGCAATGTGCAAGTTATTCTTAAAACCCCACTTCGATTCCTCTCCCCGTTTCGGGGAGAGGCTTTGATTCTTACTCCCCTTCCCTGGTAGGGAAGGGGTTGGGGGTTAGGTTTGAGAGTAAAGTTGCACATGGCGTTAATTCATAATTTCTAAGTTTTTAATTACGAATTACGAATTATTCGGTCACTTGGTCACTAATATTCGTGGATGACTATCGATCTACTGATCCCATGATGATATCGATACTACCCAATACTACAACTAAATCGGCAACCTTCACGCCGCGTAAGATTTCGGGTAATACTTGCAAGTTATTAAAATCGGCAGGACGAATTTTCCATCGCCAGGGGAAGGTGTGATCATCGCCAATTAGATAAATTCCCAATTCACCTTTACCACTTTCTAGACGGGTGTAAATTTCGCCCTTGGGAATCTTAAAGGTGGGGGCAACTTTTTTGGCGATGTACTGATAATCAAAGCCATCCCACTGAGATTTTTTCCCTGCTGCCATGCGCTTGGCTTCCAGGTTCTCAAAAGCACCGCCAGGAAGTCCTTTGAGGGCTTGGCGAATAATTTTCACCGATTCGCGCATTTCCCGAATTCGTACCAAGTAACGAGCATAACAATCGCCAGCAGTATCACATTGCACTTCCCAGTCGAAGTCGTCGTAGCACTCATAATGGTCTACTTTCCGCAAATCCCATTTCACACCAGAAGCGCGTAACATCGGGCCAGAAAGCCCCCAGTTGATGGCTTCTTCACGAGCGATCGCGCCTACACCTTGAACCCGACGGCGGAAAATGGGATTATTGGTAATTAAGCGCTCATACTCATCTACTTTAGGAAAAAAATAATCGCAGAAATCTTCGCACTTGTCTACCCAGCCGGAAGGTAAATCTGCTGCCACGCCGCCAATACGAAAGTAGTTGTTGTTTACCATCCGATAACCTGTAGCGGCTTCCCACAAGTCATAAATCAACTCTCGTTCGCGGAAGATGTAGAAAAAGGGAGTTCCAGCACCCGTATCAAGTAAGAATGGGCCCAACCACAGCAGGTGATTAGCAATCCGATTCAATTCCAGCATGATCACACGGATATAGCTAGCCCGTTTCGGGACAGTAATATCAGCCAATTTTTCTGGGGCATTAACTGTAACCGCTTCGTTAAACATCCCTGCTGCATAGTCCCACCGACTAACGTAGGGGACATACATAATATTGCTGCGGTTCTCAGCAATTTTTTCCATACCTCTATGCAGATAGCCAAGGACTGGTTCACAATCTACGACATCTTCACCATCCAGGGTGACAATCAATCTAAAACACCCATGCATAGAGGGATGGTGAGGGCCCATGTTGAGCAGCATGGGTTCAGTTCTAGTTTCAATCTTTCTACCGACGGTCATAATTTAATGCGATAAACCAGTAGCCTCCATTATTGAAATCTTATGGACTGTAGTCTTGTATATTCGTCCTATTTTTGGATGTTTTTCCTATTTTTTTTGTAAAACTGTTTTAGGCGTAACTCCCATGAGACGCTTGAAGTAGCGATTAAGATGGCTTTGATCGACAAAACCAACTTGAGTAGCAATCTCTGCAATGGAAAATTCCCTTTGAAGCAACAACTGTTTAGCTTTTTCAATCCGACAGCGAATAATATATTGATGTGGAGTCGCACCGGTAGATTGTTTAAACAGTTGCGAAAAAATTCGCTTATACCCATCTTCTTTTTCTTTGGAGAAGTCAACAGATAAGGATTTCGTTTCTAACATTGCTGTCATTAGTTCAACGTTCTTAATCTATCAAAAGCCTGAAAAAGAATTTTTCTGACGTAGCAGTGCTACGTCTCTAAGTAAGTTGGCGCGAAAAAATCAAAGTATGTTACGAAACGTAAATAGGCTTAAAATCTTTCCTAGTGACCAATGACAAAGGACAAATGACAAATGACAAATGACAACCTTAGCCAGTTATCTTTAATTACGCCGACCTACTTACAAGGGTTATGGGTAACGCATATTTAATTTCACCAGATGTCTATTAAGGTTTGAGTACAACTTTGATGCAGTTATCTTTCTTATCCTTAAAAATTTCGTAGCCGTGAGGCGCTTGTTCTAAAGGTAAGCTGTGAGTGATGATAAACGTTGGATCAATGTCACCATTTTGGATGTGTTCTAACAAAGGTTTTAAATACTTGTGGACGTGCGTTTGTCCCATTTTCAAGGTTAGACCCTTGTTCATCGCAGCACCCATCGGCACTTTGTCTACAAAGCCACCGTACACACCCGGAATTGATACGTGACCACCTTTTCGACAAGACACAATTACTTGTCGTAATGCCGTTGGACGGTCTGTTTCTAGACGTACTGCTTGCTTTACTTGGTCGTACAACGCCATAAAATCTGTGCCGTGTGCCTCCATTCCCACTGCATCTATGCAAGCATCGGGGCCACGACCACCAGTCATCTCTTTCAACGCTTCGCCGACATCCACTTCTTCGTAGTTGAGAACTTCAGCTTTACCGTATTCTTTAGCCATTTGTAGACGTTCGGGAATGCGGTCAATGGCGATTACACGTTCTGCACCTAGCATATATGCACTTTTGATGGCGAATTGTCCGACTGGCCCACAACCCCAAATGGCGACAATATCACCATATTGGATGTTGCAGTTCTCGGCTGCCATATAGCCAGTGGGAAAAATATCTGTTAAAAACAGCACTTGCTCATCCGTTAAACCATCGGGGATTTTGAGCAAGCCGACATCGGCAAAGGGCACTCGTGCATACTCTGCTTGACCACCGGCATAACCGCCGAATAAATGAGAGTAGCCAAATAGACCTGATGGCGAATAGCCCATTTGCTTTTCTACTAACCAAGCGTTGGGGTTAGAGTTATCGCACAGTGACCATAAATCCCGATTGCAAAAAAAGCAATTACCGCATGATATGGTGAAAGGGACAACGACGCGATCGCCTACTTTCACATTTTTAACTGCACTTCCAAGCTCTACGACTTCCCCCATGAATTCATGTCCAAGGATGTCGCCTTTTTCCATTGTGGGAATGTAGCCGTTGTAAATATGCAAATCAGAACCACAAATTGCCGTGGATGTAATTTTAATAATGGCATCGCGTGGGTTGATGATTTTGGGGTCGGGAACTGTTTCCACCCGGACATCGTTTGCTCCATGCCAGCAAACTGCTTTCATAATTATTTAGTCCTTAGTTATGATTTATGGCTCGTTAATATCAAGATAAATATTGGATTTATCACAGGGCTATTTCAGCCTAGACATGAAAGGGAACAGGAAACGGTTTTAAACCTTCACTTTTTTCATAAACCACCCGGAACTTAAGTTCCTGGCTCATAGCTAAAGTCCGTTAAAACGGACTATAACCTTTTCTTAGTCGTCTTTGTTCTCAGTCGTCTTTAGACGACTTTCGCTATTAGACTCAGAATTCATTCTGAGACGGGCTAGATGAGAATGAAATAGCTCTGGGATCATTGGTGACAAGTTAAGGTCATTAACTATTTGTCAATAAGTAATAGTGCTTAAAATTTTGCTAAAATTTGAGGTCGGAAACACAAATTTTTAGCCAGCGATGCCTACGGCTGGCTGCACCTGGGCGTCAAATTCAAAAGCATCGTTCATTCTTACTCCCAAACCTCAGTACAAAGCTTAATTAAATACTCAGAAAAATTATGGTTTACAGCATAATTACTATTGACAAAACGAATTTTGCCTTAACTTGTCACGAATGCTCTGGGATTTATTATGATTAGGAGACGCGATCATAATCGCGTCTCAATAACTTATTGCATAATTTATGAGTCAAAATTTTAGACTCAAAAATTGTTATAAGTCTAGCTTCTATCTCTCATCTGCTTGTTAGGATTATTTTGATAAGAACCATCAGATGACTGAGCTTTTTCTTCGGCTGTGTTTCTTGCGGGATCAAAAAACTCTTTGGTAGCTTCAGGAGTTTTTTCATCCAAGTTTAACTTTTCACGGATATTATCAACAGCACCTTTTAATGGATTTTGGGAGTTTCTGATTTGGGTATCATTTCTAATTTCACCTTGCTCATTTGGGGTTATTCTGTAATAAGTCCCTTCTGGAGTTTTAACATCAGCCAGTGCTATGTTAGTGTCGCTAAAAGCCTGACCCATTAGAAACATAAATCCTACGAGGAAAACTATAAGTATTTGAGAAATGCGAATATTTTGCAGCCATGAAATTACTCGATTCATAAAAAACCTCAATTGCATTATGTTGGGTGTACAATTCAAAATACTGAATGACTCTTCACCATTCAGGGTTTAAGAACAACTTTGATGGAGTTATCCTTTTTTTGTTGAAAAATGTGATGGTCATGTAAACCAACACCATCAATGCCACAGCCACCAGTCATCTCTTTCAACGCTTCGCCAGCATTAACTTATTTGTAGTTAATCAGTTCTGCTTTGGCAAACTTTTTCGCCATTTTCAGGCGTTCGGGAAAGCTATCAATAGCGATCGCTTTTTCGGCTCCCATTACGTAGGCTTTATTGTGTAAATGACTACTTATGCCCCCTTGATTGACCTTCGGTGGTGGCAATTTCGCCTGCTTCCATTAGCATCTTAAAGCGGCGCAATTCATCACCAATTTGCTGTTTTGGTTCTTCACCGAAAAGTTTCGCTACGGTAGCCCCCAATGCTCCGCCAGGTAGGTTATATTCTAAGACAATCTTTACTTCAGTGCCGCGATCGCCTAGTGCTTTTTGGAAGCGGACAAAACCGGAATTATCAACATCTGCACCTTCCACAGAAGCCCAAGAAATAAACTCATTTTCCCGGTCTTCGAGAATATCTGCATCCCATTCTACGCTATTACCCAATGGTGCATTGGCTATCCAATGAGAACGTTTTTCGTTATACACTTGGACTGATTTGAGATGCTTCATAAATGTGGGCAAATTTTCAAAGTTGTGCCAAAAGCGATATAATTCTTCTGCCGATTTATTAATTGTTACCGTCTTTTCAACTTTGATGGCTTGGTTTATTTTTATTACTTCCTGTGCTTGCCCAATTGTGCTTTGCTTCGTCGCACCTTGATAAATCAAACCGCTACCAGCTAAAGCCGTCAGCACTCCCCGCAATGAACCTTGCCTTAAACCCATCAGCACCATAGCACCACCACCGATAAGAGATGCCCAACGCTCTACTTCACTAGCTTCACTCTGGTTAGTAGTCAGTTTATCACCTGATGTCGAAGTCACTGTTTTATCTCTCCATCACAGTAAATTAATCACATATCTCTGTGTTCTTCTCTACGAGACGCTACACGAAGGTGGTACAGGCTCCCTTACATCGACACAGCTGCCCCTGTAGTCGGCTTAGGAGGCTGAATTTCAGCCAGTATCCGCCCCCGATATAGCTCTACTAATTGCTGTTCCGATTTCAATAAATCGTGGTAAATTTCTTTGAAAATAGCAGTTGCTACTGGGTCAGTGTACATTGCACACAGATTGCCAATATCGCCAATACCAGTTTGGACATCCCCCAAAGCAGAACGTAACTGATATATGTCATCACTTCCTGTTAAGGCAGTTTTCACCTTGGCATACTGATTAGCAATATTTGCTCCTAAGGAAGGTTTTTCGCCCAATCGCTGAAGATAGGTTTCCAGTTTTTCAATATGGCGCTGTTTATTAGCAATAATTTGTTGAAAGACTGATTTTACTTCGCTATCTGATTCCTTTTCCCAGTACTTCTCAAATGCTTCTAAGGAATAACGTTCACCAGTAAGAGCAGTATTTAAACCTTTGCTAATATCACCTTTAGTTGAGCCACCCCAAGCATCAGCCAGCTTCCACCATTCAGCACTTGTGTCTTTTTCATTTGGCAATGCAGCATCTTTGCCACCATAACCCAAACGGTTCAAAATAGCTGTGGTGAAAATTGCCAAGTCTCCAGGTTCACGAGATGTAATCAAATTACCGTCAACTACTAACGCCTCATCTAGATAATTTGCACCAGCGTTAATCATGTCTTTGGCAATAGCGCTAAAGCCAGTAACTTGTTTACCTTTGAGCAAGTCCCCTTCAATCAAAACTTGTGGCCCGTGACAAACCGCAGCTACCAATTTTCCTTGTTGTATAGCTTCTTGAACAAAGCGTACCGTATTAGGGTTACGCCGCATTTTATCAGGAGCCATCCCACCAGGGATCACCACTGCATCGAATTCGGCCGCGATCGCTTCCGTTGTAGTACCATCAGCTTGTATGCTAACTTTTCCCTGTTTGCCCTTATATTTTTCATTCATTCGGGAACCGAGGACTAACACCTCCATTCCTGCTTGTTTTAGTCCATTATAAGGGACTGTAAACTCTGAATCCTCTACCGCCTGTTCAATGAGGATTGCAATTTTTTTCTTACCGGAGTGATTCTTATAGTCAGTCATAGAGGGTATTGCCTGTTTATTTCTAGTATTTAACTAGCTACAAGATTTATTGATTAGCGAGACTTAAACAGCTATGATTCTTATTTTTCTAAATAGAAAATAGTTATAAGTCAGAAGTTAGCCACTGAATAATTTCCGTTTGGTCACTCCTGACTCATAACTAAAAACTTCAACTACAAATTGCTCGACCATGAATTCATGTTTACAATCTTATGGAGCGATCGCTAGTTTAGCTTCGTTCCCAGGGGAGAGATTCTTTGAGCAGCTATACATCTCTAGTTAGACAAATTTGTGCCAGGGAAACGTTATTGTGAGAATGCACAAAAGGGCTAATATCATGGCTAAAAAAAATCCTAATGACCAAATTAAAACCAATGATTTGCCACAAGAAATTACCGAATCCTACGGTACTGGTGTGAAAGACTTACCAGGATACAATATTGGTGGGCGCTCAATGAGAGCAGAAAGAGACGAGTACACTGAAACTAGTCCTGAACTTACTGGTGGGGACGTTGACGCTTATTGGCAAGATGCAGATGCAGTTGGAGATGAAGCTGTTGGTGGTAGTACTTCCACTCCCGATCAAAATGTAACTGAAGAGCTAGAAGCAGCAGTGGGGCTAGAAATGGACGATTTGGCGTTTCTCCATACCAATGATATTTTAGAACAACGTGACGGCGATCGCTGGGAGTTAGATCCAAAATCTTCTGAAGATTATCAAAATCGGCGAGAACAAGAGGATTAAGACTTACGCAATAACTCTCTGAAACTCTTATTTCTTGGCGTACTTGGCGTACTTCTCCCAGGGGGAGACGCTACGCGATGGCGGTTCGTTCTTTCATGATTTTGCGTAAATCATAAGGACGTTTGAAAAGTCTTCTTGTCGGTATTAAAAGCTCTAGACCCTCTAAATACCCTTAATGTTGGGTAATTATCCCAAATGCTTTTAAGACATAAAAATACTCCGCCCGATTGATATTCTGTTTCTAATTCAATACACTTGGGTTAAGCATTTCCTCCTTCTCTCTTCTCTCTGTGTTCTCTGCGCCTCTGTGGTTCGTAAAAAAAGAGTTTCAGCCCTTTCGTGAACCCTATTGGTTTCTAATTCTTATTCTTCCTGATTGTCAGACATCTGTCTCCGGTAGGGTAAAACTCCAAATGTAAATTTGATAACGTTTATAAGAAAACTAACTTAATTGCAATTGGAGTTAATAATGACATACACGCAAACTAATGATCCAACTATTCGTGAATATGTTCAAGCTTGGCAAAATTTAAATGTGGATCAGCAACTTGCCTTGTTTTGGTTTATCTATAAAGAAATGGGGGGTTCAATTACCCCAGCCGCCCCTGGAGCCAGCACTGTGTCGCCAGAAATAGCTGAAGGTTTATTTAATCAAGTCAAAGAATTATCTCACGAACAACAATTACAAGTTCAGCGTGATTTGATTAATAAAGTGGATACCCAAATTTCTCGTGAATATGGCTCCTTGGGTGATACTACAAAGCTACTCTTTTGGTATCGATTATCTCAAGGTATGGAAAATGGTACTATCATTCCTATACCTGATGATTATCAACTTCCTTCAGAATCTAAAGCATTGTTTGGCAGAATTCAAGGATTAGCCTTTGAGCAACAGATTACTCTTTTCCGTGATTATGTTTCGCCAATGGGTGCCGAAGCAAAAGCAGGTGCTGAAATTTAGCATTTTTGTAGTTTTTAGGCTGCTTAAGAGTCAATAGACATCTGGTGAAAAAGAATTGTTTTGAGGTAGCAGTGCTACCTCTCTACAAGGGTTCTGGGTAAGTAAGTCAGCAAGAATAAACCAAGCTATATTACGAAACGTAAATACACCTGAAATCCTTATAAATGACGAAGGACAAATACTTCGACTTCGCTCAGTACAAGTGACAAATGACAGCTTTAGCCAGTTAGCTTTATTTGCGTCGCTCTACTTAACGCAGTAACAGCAATTAACCTTTTTGAATCACTGCTTGATAGCGACCTAGAGCGATTAAAGGAAAGTATTGTTGATACATATGATATTTGAGATAAAAATGGCTTGGGAAGCCGGTACCTGTAAAGTCCGCCTCAAACCAAGTACCATCGGGCTGTTGAGTTGCTACGAGGTAGTCAATTCCCCCCTCAATAGCCTCAATAGCTAATTTACCAGTTGCTTCACCTGCTGCTATCAACCCAATTAAAGCCCAAGCAGTTTGAGATGCAGTACTATTTCCTTTTCCTTTGAGAGTGGGATCGTCGTAGCTGCGGCAAGTCTCACCCCAACCACCGTCTGGGTTTTGACATCCAACTAACCAAGCTGCTCCCCGTTCTATACTGAGTTTATGCCTTTGAGGGTCAATTAATGCCAAAGCTGACAAAACACCGCTAGTGCCGTAAATATAATTTACACCCCAACGACCAAACCAACAGCCTTCAGTTTCTTGTTGGCGCAGAAGATAAGTAAGCGATCGCTCCAAATTATCACTATCAATAGACAAATCACAAGCACCCAACATTTCCACCACCCTAGCCGTAACATCTGCGGTGTTTGGATCAATCATCGCTTTCAAGTCGCCATAGGGAATGGAGTTGAGCCAATCTTGGTCATTGTCCAAATCAAAAGCAGCCCACCCACCTGGTTTACATTGCATAGATGCAATCCATTTTAACGCACGAGCGATCGCACCTTGTTTGATTTTTTCATTGGGGAGTTTTGCTAAATGTAGAGCCATCACCACCACAGCCGAGTCGTCTACATCAGGATAAAACCGATTGTCAAACTCAAAAGCCCAAGCCCCTGGTTTTCCCTGGCGATTTTTGACAGCCCAATCTCCGTAGTCTAAAATTTGTTTTTGCAACAACCATTCTCCAGCCTGTACCACAGCCGGATCATCTGGTGCAAAACCAGATTCTACCAAAGCACGCATCACCCAAGCTGTATCCCAAACGGGTGAAACACAAGGTTGAACTCGGTAGCAATCCTCTCTTTCAATGGCAAAGTTATCAATTGCTTGCAAACCTCGTTCTACAATGGGATCGCTTTGGTCATAATTCAGACACCGCAAAGCCAGCATTGAATTCAACATTGCGGGAATAATGCCGCCCCAGTCGCCTGTAGCTTCTTGGCGCTCTAAAATCCATTTTTCGGCAACTTTGATACCTTCTTCACGAAAGGGCACTAAATTGAGACTTTCTGCCAACTTGAACCCCTGATCAAGGGTGAGAAATAAATCTGTCCAATGGCCACTTTGGGGTAATTCCCAACGGACTTGATCAACACCTTCAGCGTACAGTTCATCTAGGTTGATCGTTGGATCGGTGAGAAAAACAGGTTTGCGATCGCATACAATCAGTAATGGTACGGTGCTGGAACGTGCCCAGCTAGACATCTCATAGATATTGACAGGGAAAGCTTTTGGCAACAGCATCACCCAAGCTGGTAGCGAGGGAATACCGCGCCAGTTGTAGCAGCCAATCAAGGCTAGGTGCAATTTGGTAAAAATCCGAGTTTTGCTGATTCCACCGCGTTGGAGAATAAAAGCTTGCGCCCGAATCATCGCCGGATCCCTTGCTGGTACACCTAGCAGCCTCAGGGCCATATAGGCTTCAACTGAGGTGCTAAGTTCTCCGCCGTCACCGTAGCAAAGTTCCCAGCCGCCATGCTGCCG
Organism: Nostoc sp. CHAB 5836; assembly: GCF_020829445.1. Taxonomy (GTDB): domain Bacteria; phylum Cyanobacteriota; class Cyanobacteriia; order Cyanobacteriales; family Nostocaceae; genus Nostoc. Next base: position 15,682 of record NZ_JAIVFV010000073.1, on the reverse strand, counting down.
TTGCTCTTGACGCAGATATGCTTCAATTTTGTGCAAAGGTCTGGTTTGGTCTGTTCGCCAAATCTTATGGAGGAGGACAACTTCAGCAGTGATGGTGACATTAGATTCTAACTCTGCCCACCAATAACCTGCCGGATTTTGAATCGAAAGCAGATATTTTTGGCTGGCTGCGATCGCCGTTGCGATTTGATTGACTTTTACCCTATCTTGTGTTTGCATCAAATACTATTTAACCTCAACACCCAACACTAGTTTTGAATACGGCAATCCGATAAAAAAATTTTCCTATATTCAGTAGACATAGTATTCTGTCTGAGTCACTCAAAATTTGCAATAGATTCAGCCTCTTTCGCTGGAAATTCCAACACCGCACTAACTCACCAGATTAGAAAAGCTCTCCTTCTCCCCCAACCCTTGTAGGGAAGGGGGCTGGGGGGTTAGGTTTCGTGTTAGCTTTTCCACATGACCTGAATTGTCAGAATACTCACAACCCACGCACCCCAAACGGCAATGGTTCAAACTCCTGCCAAACCCTTGACCCTCGACGAATTTCTCAAGCTGCCGGAAACCAAACCTGCCACTGAATTCATCGACGGTCAGATTATCCAGAAACCCATGCCCCAAGGAAAACACAGTACAATTCAGCTTGACCTTGCTACTGACATCAACCAAGCGCTCAAACCTGGACACATCGCCCGCGCTTATTCCGAACTCCGTTGCACTTTTGGCGGTAGGTCAATTGTTCCTGATATTGCAGTCTTCACTTGGGAACGCATTCCCCGCGATCAAAACGGCAAAGTGTCCAATACCTTCGCCATCGCACCCAACTGGATGATAGAAATCCTCTCCCCCGACCAAAGCCAAACCAAAGTTATCCGTAACATCCTTCACAGCCTCGCCCACAGCACCCAAATGGGATGGTTGATTGACCCAGAAGAGGAACTCGTGTTTGTTTATTTTGGCGATCGCACCATCGCCGTTTATGAACAAGAGAGCGATCTTTTACCCGTCCCACCCTTTGCCGAATCCTTCAGCCTCACTCTTGGTAAACTCTTCAGTTGGCTAACTCAATAGCCTCAGTCTTATCAACAGTTATCAGTTATCAGTCAATACGGTTCGGTTAAGACTAAAAATAAAAATGTGTAGGTTGGCGCAATTAAAGTTAACTGGCTAAGGCTGTCATTTGTCATTAGACATCTCCGAAAATGAATGTAGAGACGTAGCAGTGCTACGTCTCTACAAGGGTTTCAGGCAACGCATAATTAATTTCACCAGATGTCTAATTCTTTTTCACTCCTATGTTTCAGGCATAAGCGATCGCCTCGAGGTACAGTGATTTTGGATTCTGCACAGGGAGATAGCGGCGGTCATGGATGTAATTGTATTAGGATTGATGCTCTTATCCTTGACAATTTGGTTAGGATTACTATGTTTTTGGGGACAGTTTTGGCGGTTAGACCAGCAATTAGAGGTTACAGAAACTCCGCTAAAATCTTTACCTATGGTTTGTGCGGTGGTTCCAGCCCGTAACGAAGCCCAATTGCTACCAACTACACTGCGATCGCTCTTACTCCAAGATTATGCTGGTTCTTTCAACGTGTTTTTAGTAGACGATCGCAGCACAGACGGTACAGCAAATTTTGCCGAAGGGGTTGCACACGCTCTACTTAAATCCCCGCAACTGCATATTATCACTGGCGAATCATTGCCTTCTGGTTGGTCTGGCAAACTTTGGGCAGTTGAACAAGGTATAAAGAGGGCTAGTAAACTTGCACCCGACTATTTTTTCCTGACTGATGCAGATATTGAACATGATCCCAGTAATCTCCGCCGACTCGTTGCTAAAGCTGTGCAGGAAGATTTAGATCTGGTTTCGGTAATGGTGCGACTCAGGTGTGAAAGCTTTTGGGAAAAACTTTTGATTCCAGCTTTCGTATTTTTCTTCCAAAAACTCTATCCCTTTCGCTGGGTGAATAATCCAAACAATCGCACAGCCGCCGCCGCCGGGGGATCTATTCTGATCGCCCGTGAAGCTTTAGAGCGAATCGGTGGGATTCAAGTCATTCGTCAAGCTTTAATTGACGATTGCGCCCTAGCTGAGGCTGTTAAAAAGGGTGGGAAAGTGGGAGACCAAGGGCGAAATAACCAATACCCAATGCCCAGTCAAGGGCGTATCTGGCTAGGATTGAGTACCTTAACTCGCAGTTTGCGTCCCTATAACTCGCTGACGACAATTTGGGATATGGTTGCCCGTACTGCCTATACCCAACTAAATTATTCTCCATTACTACTATTGGGAACTTTGGTAGGAATGTCTCTGATTTATCTAGTTCCACCTGTGTGTTTAATTATGGGTGCAGTTTGGAGCAATTGGGCGATGTCTGGCGACAAGACGTATTATCTCTTGTCACTTACAGGTTTATTAGGATGGTTGTTAATGGCCTTGGCTTACTATCCGACGATCCGCTTTTATAAGTGTTCTCCCTGGTTAGCGTTGACCTTACCTGCGATCGCTTTTCTGTATACCCTGATGACTCTAGACTCAGCCCTACGTCACTGGCAAGGGCGCGGCGGCGCTTGGAAAGGAAGAGTTTATCCGGTAAAATAAGTAAGTCAGCGCAATTAAAGCTAACTGGCTAAGGCTGTCATTTGTCATTGGTCATTAGTAAAGATTTTAAGCCTATTTATGTTTCGTAACATAGTTTGATTTTTTCGCGCCAACTTACTTAAAGGTGAGGAATCTGGATTTTTGAACTGACAATTTTAGCGACAAATAATGTGTAATATCATGCAATACAGTTCAGTTAAGGCTAAAAACTAAATCTGGTGTAGGTTGGGTTGAGGAACGAAACCCAACATTATCGAGACTTTGTTGGGTAACGCTTACGCTCAACCCAACCTACTATTCTCTTAACCCAAGCGTATTGTAATATCATGTCCGCATAATTAGACATCTCCGAAAAAGAATTGTTTTGACGTAGCAGTGCTACGTCAAAACAAGGATTCTGGGTAACGCATATTTAATTTATACCAGATGTCTATTAGTTATGATTCTCAAAGTCATTGCACCCCTCCCCGCTCTTCGGGAGGGGAGGCAAAGCGTAGCTTTGGCGGGGTGGGGTTCTTCGGGTTTAGTAAGTAATCAACCGGACATGATATAACTGAAGAAAAAATGGACGTAACTGGATTCGAACCAGTGACCTCTACGATGTCAACGTAGCGCTCTAACCAACTGAGCTATACGTCCTCAACCACACGATTACTAATATTAGCATATACTTCTAAACTTTTCTTCCACAGGCTGCTAAAAGTTCCAGAACGACTCCATTTGTCCAGCCGAAGCCAACTTCGTTAGAACTATACCCAAAGCAGATTTCGTCAGAAACGTTGGCAGAACAGCGTTCAACATCATATTTCTCAACTATGGTGTTGTGACGCCCGAATTCTTTAATCACCATAGCTAAGAATTTATTGGCAATGCGATCGCCTTCTGTATGATACCCATAGCGGTGAAGTCCCTGGACGGCAATTAATGTCAGTGGTGCCCAACCAAAGGGAGCATCCCACTGGTTCCCGGTGACACGAGTACTGGTAAAGATTCCGCCTGGGGCTTCAAATAAACAGAGGTTTTCGACGACGCGCTGGGCTTGGGCTAAAGAAGCAATTCCTAGCCACAGGGGATAGAAGGTGGTAGCAAATTCGTAGTGGCGACGTTCTCCACTCTGGAAGTTATAGTCGAGATAGAGTCCCTGTTCTTCATCCCAGAGACACTGATCGATGCGATCGCGGCGGATATTTGCACGATCGCACCATTGTTGTTGTAATTCTTCGTTCCCTAAAATATCATTAATTTTTGCTAAATCTTGTTCTACCTGATACAGCAAACTGTTAAGGCATACGGGAGCGTAATGGAGGATATCAGCACTGAAGGGGCCAAATCGGTTGGTGATATCAAAACCGGACTCGCGCATGGTGCGATCGCCCTTGTAAAATAGGTGGGTCAGTTCGTCATTTTCCCGGTCGTAGTAAAGATTGACGTCATAATCTTCAACCTCAAAGGTTTGGTAATACTCTTTGACGCGATCATAGTGGCTTTTTCCCTCCTCATCCCGCTCCGAGAACAAAACTTCTGGCGCGGGGCCTTCTCCAAGGGCATAAAATCTAGATAAGCCTGTTGCGGGATTTAGATGGGGCGGTACTACCCAGTAATAGTAAAACTGCTCTAACAGGGGTACGGTTGACTTTAACCACTCTTCATCCTGGGTGTGCTGGAATAGGGCTAAAACCATCATGCTGAGGACGGGGGGCTGCGATCGCGACAGCATATAAGTCCGGTTGGAATTCAGGATGGTACCGTAATGCTGCACTTGGTACAGCAGTTGTTCAACTTGGCTTTGGGCTAGCTCTAATTCGCCATCGCCTAAAAGTCCCAGTAATATGAAGTAGCTGTCCCAGCCATACATTTCGTTGAAGCGCCCACCGGGTACGACATATGGCCCTGGTAGGTATAGTAAGCCATGTTCTTGAATCGCTTCGATTTCTGATGGTAATGTGCGAATTTCAATTCTTTGCATATCTTTGGGAGATAGCGATCGCTCTAATACTTTCTGAATGTTGGGACAATCTTCTTGGGGGGAAATGTAGATGAGCCAGGGTGTGTCGGTTTTATGGTCTAGTTTGGTATCTTTGGCAGATTGTAATAGGTGTTGGTGCGATCGGGTTAAGGTTTTCCAGGTTTTTTTGATATGGAGGCGCAGGGTGTTAATCTGTGTGGTGGTGGGTGTTGGGGGAGTGGTCATATTTTTTTAACGCAAAGGGACGCAAAGGGGAGGTAGCGCGTTGCGGGGGTTCCCCCCGTTGTAGCGACTGCCGTCGCGCAGAGGTACGCGGAGGTTTTAGAGGGTTTTGTTTGCGTGGGATAGGGTTGTTTTTTTTTAGTCAGGATTAGTGATTAGGAGGGCGACTGGGAAATGGGTGAGGGCTGCTGCGATTGATAGGGTTTGTGTGGTGTGTAAGGGTTGCTGGGTTAGGATGTTTTTCCAGGTGGTGGAAGTTCCTGGGGGTAGTTGTAGGTGCGTATTTTGCCAAACTGACTCGCCTAATGGGTTTTCTTTTGGCTGGATGAGGTTTGTTAAGAAGCGAGGGGCGATGGCGATCGCTGTTTGATTTCCTTTGCGTCGTGCAAAGGCGATAATGTGATTGGCGTAGGTTCCCTGAATTTCTAAGGGTAAATAGTCGCCGTCCTGGAATAATGAGACATAGTTGCTTCTGGCTTGGAGTAATTGAGCTGTTAAAAACAGTTTGATTCTGCCGTCTGTTTTATCACTTAACAATTCTGGTATCAAGCCCAGAATATCTGTTTTTACTTGTTGGCGGATGGTGTTTAAGTAGGTGCGTCGCTGTTCAAAATCTACGGGACGACGATTATCTGGATCGACTAGGCTTAGTTCCCAAAGTTCTGTTCCCTGGTAAAAGTCGGGTACGCCTGGAGCGGTAATCTTTAAAAGAGTTTGGGAAAGGGAATTGAATATCCCATAGTCTGCAATTCGCCCTTGGAAGGGATGAAAGGCTTGGAGAAATTCGCTGGAGATGGAAGGATTGAGTATTTTTTCAATAAAGGAGGTACAAGCTTCTTCGTATTCGCTATCAGGTCGCAACCATGCTGTATGCACTTTCGCTTCTCGAATTGCTTTTATTATATAGTCTTTTACCCGTTCGACGAAGGATTCATGTTCATGTTCTGCAAAGGGAAACGCCCCGACTAGGGTTTGATAGAGAAAATACTCATCGTTGCGATCGGGTATAGCGAAGCCGTGGCGATCGCTACGATGTCCTCGATTCATGGCGCTCCAAGTATTTACCTGCTGCTCCCACTCCTCTGGAATTTCTGAGAGGACATTTAACCTGGCGCGAACATCTTCGCCGCGTTTGGTGTCGTGGGTGGCTGTGGTGTTCATTGTATGAGGCCAGGTTGCTTGGTGCTGTTTATTAAAGGCATGAAATTTGGTTACTGGAATCCCAAAATGACCGGGATTACCTCCAACTTCATTCAGTGACAGCAAGCGATTGTAAACATATAATGTGGTGTCTTCTACGCCTTTGGCCATTAGCGGGCCACTATATTGCTGCATTCGCAAGACAAAATATATCCACTGTTCGCGTTCTGTTTGAGTCAGAGAATTATCAAACTCTAACAGCATCAGCTTTTCAATAAAGGTCAGTTCGTGCTGCAACAGGGGGGTTTGTTCTTTGGCTTGGTTAATTACTTCTTGAATGGTAGCGCGATCGCTATCCCCAATTCCATCTGGCGTAATATAAGTACGGTAAATTGGAAACTGTGTCAAAACTTCTGCGATCGCTCTTTTTAACCCATTCAGGGTAAAATCATTGCCATAGCGATATTTGCTAGAAATATTCTTTAACAAAAGAGCTAAATTGTCAATATCACCTGCTAAATTCTTTTCCAAAATTAGCTGCTTTTTATCCCTTACTATCGATGCATAATCTACTCTGGAAGCAATAAAGTTATGATAAATTTTATCGAACTCTGATTGATTTTCGGTTTGACAAAATACCCCATTTACATAGTTGAGAAAATCATATCCAGATGTACCTTCAATTCCCCAATTTTCCGGTAAGTCTTCGGTGAGTTCCAAAATCTTTTCAACGGTAATATAAACATCACCCGTCTTTTCTCGCAACCTTTCGAGATACTGAATTGGGTTATAAAGTCCATCAATATGGTCAATGCGTAAACCTGTAAATTTGCCCTCCTCAACCAGTTTGTGAATTAGACTGTGGGTATTATTAAAAACCCGCAGTTCTTCAACTTTAACGGAAATTAGTTCGTTGACAGTAAAGAAACGGCGGTAGTTCATTTCCTCCGCGCCAACTTTCCAGAAGGCGAGACGGTAAAACTGGTCATTGAGTAATTCATCTAAGAGGTTAAAACTTTCGGAATTACCCGCTTCTCCGTTGAAAGTTTGGATATTTTCGTCAATGAACTCGCAGATGGCATCATTTGTGGTATAAAGTTCCCAAACCAATCCTTTAATAAATGCAATCTGGTCTTGTCGCTGTTTTCCCGCAACCTCTGAAGGCACATTTTTGAGAATGTAGAGAATCCCCAATAGCTTAATAAAATCAGGGTGATTGCGTCCCAGTGTGCGCGTAAGTTTACCTAAATTATAAGTGATAAATTTTGTGTAAGACTCTAAGCGCAGTGGCAGTTTCAAGCTGTAATAGTTGACAGTTAAACCGTTTTCTTCGTACTGGAGTTGAATGTGTCCGTTTTCCAAGGATACACCATAGAAGTCTCCTAGTAACGGTGCTAAAATTCGCTGTTGGCGATCGCCAAAGGGAGCATTCCAAGAAAGGTCGAAGTAATCGGTATAACTAGAATCTGGCCCGTGTTCCAATACGTCCATTAAATAAGGATTTTCGCTAGTATACGCCATGTGATTAGGCACTATATCTTGTAACCAGCCCATACCAAGGGATTGAACTTCACCAACTAATGCATCAAAGGATTCATTAGTTCCCAATTCTGGGTTAAGTTGAGTCGCATCTACTATATCGTAGCCGTGCGTACTCCCGGATCGTGCCTTGAAAATCGGAGAAGCATACAAATCCGAAATACCTAAATCTGCCAAATAAGCTGCGATCGCTTTAGCGTTGTCAAAGCCAAACTGAGGTGTAAACTGAATTCGATAAGTTGCGGTAGGAATTCTCATATTTTGTTAGTGCAAAGTAGGGAAGTTGAACCTTTTAGGAACTTCCAAATAAAAAATACCTCAAAACTGACGCAAAAATCTTCTCTATTTCTCTATTTCTCTCCTCTCCGTGTTCTCTGCGTCTCTGTGGTTCGTTCATTTAGATAACTTATTTCTTAGAAGTCCCTTAGCTTGAAACTTGAGGTTATGAGACTGAAACTTTAACTTCCACCTCTCCCCCTCATCCTTTTTCATAGAGTACTAAACTAGTAGGTTGCAATTTCACTTCTTGACCCATAGACAGATGTTCAGCAGCTTCAGAACCATGTCCACGCCATGAGATATCAGCAGAGTCCAACAATTTATGAGCATTTTGTTGAAACGGCAGAATCACCGTCACTGGAGACGAATTGAAATTCATCACAAATATTACTTCACTTGATTCGCACCAACGACGCACAATCACCAACTCCTTCTGTTCATCGCTAGTCGCTTCGATAAAATTGCGCTCTTGATTCAAAAGGGCTGGATGCATCTTACGTAAATTAATTAACTGGCGATACCAATCCCACAAAACTTTGTGCTTACCTTCATTGCGTAATTGCCAATTAAGTTTAGAACTTAAAAAAGTTTGTGCCGATTCCGGATCTGGGGGATCATCTGCATAGTGAAATGCTTCAAATTCTTGTTTGCGTCCGGCTCGAACTAATTCAATTAAATCTGGATCGGAGTGACTGACAAAGTAAATAAAGGGTGCTGTTTCGCCGTATTCTTCTCCCATGAATAATAAAGGTAAGTAGGGCGACAGCAGCACAGCACCAGCAGCTAACTTTAATCCTTCAAAAGAGATACGCTGACTGAGACGTTCTCCTTTCATTTGATTGCCGATTTGATCGTGATTCTGGATGCAAACAGAAAATTGTGATAAAGGGCGATCGCGGCAAGATATGCCATGAAAACGCTTGCGGTGTGGAGCATACCTCCAATCATAGACAAAACTATCTTCATAAGCTTTCGCCAGATCCGCACATTTGCCAAAATCTTGATAATATGCTTGGCGATCGCCTGTTAAAAGTGCGTGTAATGCATGATGAAAATCATCATTCCATTGAGCATCAAGACCGTATCCACCCAATTCTGACGGACGAATTATTTGGGGATTATTCAAATCACTTTCGGCAATTAGATGACGTTTCCATTTTTGCCCTTGTTGTGAAAAATGATGAACTGCTTCGGCTAGTTCCCACAAAAAATGCTTCGCTCCCAAGTCGTAAATTGCTTGAATAGCATCAAGCCGCAATGCATCAATATGAAACTCACCCAACCAGTAAAGGGCATTTTCGATAAAATAATTTCGCACACCCTGACTATGAGCATCGTCGAAATTCAGTGCGTCGCCCCACGGCGTTTTATAGGTTTTAGTAAAGTAGGGCGCGAACTGACCCATATAATTGCCTTCTGGCCCAAAGTGGTTGTACACTACATCCAGGACTACGGCGATATTATTTTGGTGACAAGCATTTACCAGTTGCTTAAGTTCGGCTGGGCTACCGTAGGAATTTTGCACAGCAAAGGGATAAACGCCATCATAACCCCAGTTGCGGTATGTCAGCGAAGCCTCAATATGAGTGTCTCCCGGAAACTGAGCGATGGGCATGATTTCAATGGCGTTAATTCCCAGTTCCCTCAGTTCGGGTAAGCGGGGAATGATGGCGGCGAAAGTTCCTTCAGATGTGAATGTCCCAACATGAAGTTCATAGAAAATCATTGACTCCACAGGAATGCCATTCCATGCTTCATCCGTCCACTCAAAGTGCTGATCGACAATTTGAGACGGCCCATGCACTCCTTCAGGTTGATACTGCGAAGCGGGATCAGCAAAGGTGTCTTGGCCATTCAAGACATAGCGATAAAGCGTACCCGGATACACATCGTTGACTTTCGTGTGCCAGTATCCCTCAGACTGAGGCTTGAGGGGAATTAACTGCTGTTCTGGGGTCAAAATTTGTACCGTGACGCCATCTAATAGCGGAGACCAAACTGTAAATTCACACTCTCCGTTACCCAAGTAGTTAGCACCAATTCTCACGCAGTATCCTCCCATTAGATTTTATGTTCTGCCCAATTGTGGCGCGATGGCGTATACGCCCGGCGGTGGCGATCGCAATCTCATTGTTTACAAACACACCAGATAGCATAATGGTTGTTCTACCAGACTTTTTGCTAGCACCTGGAGGCGGATTTTTGTACCGAAAAGGTCTATCTAATTAGCTATTCATCATCTAACGTCCACCCAAGTTTTTGTTTGAGGTCATTGCAGTGACTAGGCGGTAGAAAATTATCATCCTGAAGTCTACCAACTAAAATCCCCGGTGCAATGCCTATTTCAGCAGCAAACTGTATGATATTTGTTTTACTCAATTGTTGAACTGATGCCACAAATGTTTTCAAATTGCCAGGGGGGATGAGTATATCCGCAGCGAATTTGTTTGCTTCTTGCTCCTTTTCTTGATCATTGACAGATGCAACACCTGTACCCTCGAGAAAGAAATCACGCTTACCATGTAGCAAAATGTGACCAGCTTCATGAAAGAAAGTAAACCATAAATGGTCATCAGTCTTGTAGCGCAGACTGAGTTGAATCAGCGCTTTATCAGCATTCAACCAATGAGTTGCTCCACTGGTTCGTGTTTTAGGAAGTTGTGGCACAAAAACTACAGCAACACCAGCTTCTGCACACAGCCGCTGCACTTTTAGCTGGAAAATTTCTGGTGGTTCCACAGTTAAAGCGCGGATTTTGTGCAGTGCTTCCCGAAACTTGTTGGCATTATAAGAAGCACAAGCAATCTCAGATGCTTCAATTTCTCCTCGACGTAGCCAAGCGGTAGTGGCACCAAGGTCACTTTCAAATGCTTGAGATTTACGAAAATTTATATGAGTGTTCAACCATATTCCCTCCCAATTTTCAGGGGAGGCGACGGCGAAAAAATTTAGCACCTCCCGCAGTTGCTCAACTTTGTCCCGATAGCGGCGAATCCAGCCAGACTTAATCATGGCTGTAACAGGAATTCCTTTAAGCCATGCTACTTGCTTTTCTAAGCGCTCTTTTTCTTCCTGTTGGGCTAAAAATTCTCGGTATCGTCGTTCGCGGTTGTTCCAAAAACTAGCTGGGATATTAAATACCAGTTCTAGTTGTAATGCAGTTTCAGGGGTAATTGCTGTTTTACCATTAATAATTTCGTTAATTGTTTTTTTAGGTCTTCCAGTCCGTTCTGCCAGTTCTGCTTGGGTCATTCCCCGGTTTTCCAGAACTTCTAGCAGAGTATCTCCTGGAGGGGAAACATAATCTGGAGTATACTGATTTTGAATTTTATTTTCCATGTGTATTCTCCACGCCGAGTATTTCAACAGCAGTAACTTTATCCCAGTCAAGCCCACCATCTGGTTTGAGCGGAATCGGTTGATCTGCTGGTTCAAAGATCAGCCTATATGGGCCATCTAAGTCCAGCGATAACTGACCTGCACGGTTTTGATGCAATTCGTGGCAATTCCCTGGAAGATTTCGCGTATCCTCAAGTACGTTGGCATCACGTAAGATGTCGAGCCTTAGCTCAATGAGTTTCGCCCTGTTTAGACCGTGCTTTTGTACTAAGAGGCTGTGTTTATTGCACTCTTTCTGAAATTTTCTGTTTCTAAATACAATATCCATTATAACACCATTATAAAATAATCTTAACCTTTGGGGTTAACATTATTTTAGGTTCAAGAATCAAGAATGATAGTAATCCTGTGAAAATGGGGCTTATGGTCTTGAATACTAGAACTTATGTACTAAAGCTACTTCAGTCTCAAAGTTACTCATTACCTGCTTTGCAGCTACCATCAACACAGTATACTGACTCATACGTATTAGAACGCTTACCGAAGAGTGCATAACGGTTATCGCGCATTTGCTCGTAAAAGCGATCGCCAGCCCATTTCATCCCCGCTAAGGCTCGATAAGCGTCTACAAATGCACTTCCTACTGGCAATAACCGCCCAATTTCTTCTGCGGCGTTACTACCTTGCCAACGTCTCTGAGGTTCATTAACATCAATTAAAATCATTCCCTGTTCACAGTCTTGGGCTGTAATTCCCCACTGTAAAAGTGTCTGCTCATCTTGCATAGGAGTGTAGCGAAATAAATTTCCCTTATCTAAGGTTTCTAGCAATTGCACAAGGGTAACGCAGAGATTACAATTGCCGTCGTAGATTACGTAGTAGTTCATAAAAATAATTGACTTGTCAGATGTGTATAAATACAACTTTGGTATTCTAGCTTAGAAGACCGTAGCGATCGCTCTTAGTACAATATTTCATAAATTCGTAGCGAATTCTCTTTGCGTTCCTTTGCGCTTCCCTTTGCGCGACAGCAGTCGCTACAACGGGGGGAACCCCCGCAACGCGCTGCCTCCCCTTTGCGTTTAAATTTCAACCCTCAATTCACCACGAATTAATGCAAAGCTGTACTTAGTACACGTCACCATAAATCAGGTACGGAATCAATACTCCGTAGGTTTTTAATATTTGTAGGTTGGGTTGAGCCTTTGCGAAACCCAACAAGCCCAGTTCTTAGGTTGGGTTTCGTTCCTCAAACGCCACGTGCTACCCTGCGGGAACGCTAAAAGCGAACAAGTCGGGGAACCCGCTCAACGCAGTGGCTCCCCAACCTACACATTTTTCATTTTTTTGCCAAAACCTGTGCAGTATTGGGTACGGAATTAAAGGAAGAGAGAAATAGAAGTGAGGTTTTCCAGATGACCTGAATTATCAGGGGGATCAATACGTGCAAAGATACAGCTAACCACTTTTCAAACAACCTCTTAAACATCGCCCGTGGTTTCCAGTTATCATGCCTTTGGAATGGTATTCGCTTAGTTTTTTGATTAGTGAGAAAATATTCATGAAATACAAACTCTTGGGCAAAAGCGGATTAAGAGTCTCGGAACTCTCCTTGGGAACCATGACCTTTGGTGAAGATTGGGGTTGGGGTGCATCTGTTGAGGAAAGTCGTAAAATCTTTGATGCCTATGTAGAAGCAGGGGGCAATTTTATTGACACCGCCAACGGTTATACTGATGGAAGCAGTGAAAAAATTGTCGGTGAGTTGATCGCTAAAGAACGGGAACGGTTTGTAGTTGCGACTAAATATTCTTTTCCCTTGCAGATGAATGAGAAGAAGGGCGATCCTAACGCCAGTGGAAACCATCGCAAGAACTTAATTCAGTCTTTAGAAGGTAGTCTAAAACGGCTGAATACTGATTACATTGATTTATTCTGGCTGCACGCTTGGGACTTTACAACACCGATCGAAGAAGTCTTGCGATCGCTTGATGATGTAATCCGTCAAGGTAAAGTACTTTACATCGGCATTTCGGATACCCCTGCTTGGATCGTTTCCCAAGCAAATACCATCGCCCAATACCAAGGATGGACGCAGTTTGTCGCCCTGCAAATTGAGTATAGTTTAGTTCAACGAACACCAGAACGAGACTTGCTACCGATGGCTAAAGCCTTTGATTTAGCAGTAACACCGTGGTCGCCTTTGGGTGGTGGTGTGCTAACAGGTAAGTATAATCAGCCTCCTCAAGAGGGTAGCGAACAAGGGCGATTAGCCAATTCAGCGTTAGGAACTATTTCAGAACGGAATTTGGCGATCGCTAAAGTTGTTAGCGAAGTTGCAGCAGAAATTGGCTATACACCATCACAGGTAGCATTAGCTTGGTTACGCGCTCAAAGTGGTGTGATTATTCCGATTATTGGGACACGTAAATTAACTCAGCTTCAAGATAACTTAGCTTCTTTAGATGTCAGCTTCTCGCCAGAACATTTACAACGTTTAAATGAAGTGAGTCAGATTGAATTGGGTTTTCCCCATGAATTTTTGTACAATGATGTAATTCGCGACCGCCTTTTCGGTGGCACATTTAATACCATAGAAAACCATCGCCTTTGACCAAACCAATAGCCATAAACATTAACACATTCAAGGGTTAATACAATCTGTCGTCAGAGAGTTTCGCGCCCCTAACTAAAATCTGTAGAGTTAGATGCAAAAGGCATTAACGTAAGAACAATGAGCGACAGCACCATTTCATCACGTCTGTACCCTACCCGCATTGACATTCCTGCCGAAGCGCGAGTCCAAATCGTGGTACTTCTTAACCAAACCTTGGCAGCTAGTTTGGATCTAAAAACCCAGACAAAGCAAGCGCACTGGAATGTTAAAGGAACTGACTTTTACCAGCTACACGAATTATTTGATGAACTTGCTGGTGAATTGGAAGAGTACGTCGATATGGTAGCTGAACGGGTAACAGCTTTAGGCGGATACGCTGTAGGAACAGCTCGTGCTGCTGCAAGTAATTCGATTTTGCCAGAATATCCCTTTGATATTTTGGATGGTAAAGACCATGTGACAGCCTTAGCAGATCGCTTTGCATCCTATGCTAAACATATCCGGGAAGCGATCGCTAAAACTGATGACTTAGGCGATGCTGATACAGCTGACCTTTACACCGAAATTTCCCGCACCATTGACAAACGACTCTGGTTCTTAGAAGCTCATCTGCAAGTAGCAGAAATCAAGGCAGAGAATGGCAAAACGGGTACTACTAAAACTCAAAAGATCCCTGCTGCTGCTGGAAAATAAGGGCTTCTGAAAAAAGTAGTTTTTCTGAAATCTATTAGTATCTTTTTGGTAAGTACGTGACTTTGAAGTGCGTACTTTTCATTTATATTTATATACTTTACTATTGAAATAGTTTCAAACTAAGTCAAAAAATTCCAAAATATCTTAGTCCTATAAAAATCTAAAATCTCAAGTCCAAAATTGAGTGATTCCTTACTAAATACTCATTAACAGCGAGGTAAATCTATGTCTCAAAATACAATTAGCCACTTAATTCACGATCGCAATGCCCGTGGTCACGCTCAAACAGGCTGGCTCGATAGTTATCATACATTTTCCTTCGGCAGTTTTTACGATCCCAACCGCATGGGATTTCGCTCTCTGCGAGTGATTAACGACGATCGCATCGCCCCTGGTGCTGGATTTCCTACCCACAGTCATCGCGACATGGAAATCCTCACCTATGTCTTAGAAGGTGCTGTAGAGCATAAAGACAGCTTGGGTACTGGGTCAGTAATTCGCCCCGGTGATGCACAGATTATGAGCGCTGGTACTGGGATCAGCCACAGTGAATTTAATCCTTCGCCAACTGAACCACTGCACTTGCTACAAATCTGGATTCTTCCTAACCAAGAAGAGTTGACACCAAGATATGAACAAAAAACTTTTCCTCTCGAAGAAAAGCAAGGTAAACTACGCTTAATTGCTGCTAAAGATGGGCGCGATGGTGCTGTGACAATTCACCAAGATGTTGATTTATACGTATCTGTTTTAGAGCAAGGTGATATTGTTAATTATCAAGTCAAACCTCATCGTTATGCATGGTTACAAATAGCCCAAGGCATAGTTAACTTAAATGGTGAGGAACTCAGAGCAGGCGATGGAGTGCAAATCAACGGCGAAGAACAGCTAGAAATTAGCACCAACATCGGCGCAGAAATCCTGCTTTTCGATTTAGCGTGATCTAAGTAAGTCGGTGAAAATAAATCAAACTATGTGACGAAACGTAAACAGGCTTGAAACCCTTACCAAGGACGAATGACAAAGGACAAATGACAGCCATCACCAGTTATCTTTAATTGCGCCGACCTACTTATAGCAATCTTAAATCATTCGTGAGAATTTGAGATAGTTTTCACCCCCTGTAGTCACCTTAGTACAGAATTTAACAAGTTCGTAGCGAATTCTCTTTGCGTTCCTTTGCGCTTCCCTTTGCGCGACGGCAGTCGCTACAACGGGGGGAACCCCCGCAACGCGCTGCCTCCCCTTTGCGTTTAAATTTCAACCCTCAATTCACCAC
>NZ_JAIVFV010000072.1 GCF_020829445.1 Nostoc sp. CHAB 5836 | reverse complement strand
TACCTTTGGCGACTTCAAGGTGCTGGAATTTCAGTTTGCAGCTATTCAGTTAAATCGCTTAAATTGGCGAGATTTTCTCACACAGCCAAATCCGGTGGCAGCAGCATTGATGGCGAAGATGAATATTTCCAAGCAAGAACGTCCACAGGTGAAGGCGGAATGTTTGCGGCTGCTGGCGACCTTAAAATTAGACCCAGCAAGGATGCAATTAATTTCTGGGTTTGTGGATACGTATTTGCAGATGGATACAACCGAAGAGCAAGTTTTCCAAGCGGCTATCGATACAATGGGGTTAACTGAGCGGGAGGAAATCATGGAAATTGTTACTAGTTGGGAACAAAAAGCTTTGGAAAAAGTAGCATTGAACTTACTGCGCGAGGGTCTAGCTATTGAAGTAATCATACGGGTAACAGGTTTAACAATGGAGCAAGTGCAGCAGTTACAGGCACAGCTGTCTCAAGAAAATTAATCTCAGTAGACATTCATGTAAGTAGGTGGGCGCGATAAAATCAATGTATGTTGAGTTTTGTAAAAACCTTAGAACGATTGATTCATAAGGGCAATAAAAGAACAGATAAAAACAGCCACGACAATCGAGGAATTGCGTCGAATAATCCGGTCAGAAACCGAAACGCAGTCATAAGTCACAGTGCGGCTCCAAAAAGTGTCCCGAAAAATTTTCCTCTGGTTAACATAGAAATTCCCCTGACATTACTTAGAAAGTATGCCCAAGACTTGGAACATCAAGATAGATAACTATTTTCAACCGAACCCCAATTGCATCATCGCCACCGCCTATGTAGACTCGTTCCCCACAGACCTGCCCCTAGAACCCAACATCAGGGAACCAAACCGCAGAAGCGCCACCTACAGACAAATCTTCGACTCCCTGACAACGCAGCAAGAAAAATTCTTCTCCCGTCACAGTGGAATAACCCTGTGTGCAAATCAAGTCAAGCTCAACAAAACCTTACTCGAACTAGAAATTTTAGAAGCAAGCGAGGGGGGAAGCGATGGAATTATCAACGGCGGTCACACAATTTTAGCAATTGAGCAAGCGAAAAAATACAAGTACGACCTAACCCTTGCCAGAGTCCAAGTTAAAATTCACATTGGACTTTCAGAAGACGAGGCCCTAGACATCGCTCTGGCTTCAAATACCACAACTCCAGTAGATTCCCGCTCCAAAATCAACGCCAGGGGTGATTACAAATTCATCAAAGAGGATTTAACCCAGTTAGAAGCCAAAGAAAACACAAAATTCCGCATCGCCTATTACCAGAATCAAAGCGGCGCTCCCAGAAACGCCCAGTGCAATGTTACCCATTTGCTGAAGCTGCTTAACTGCCTTGACAGAAACAAGTACAATCCCAATGGCAATAAACGAGCCAAACACCCAGCAAATATGCATATTGCAGGTAATATTACAGACACAGAAAGGGAAAGATTAACCACTTTACTGCCTCTGCTTCCCAAAGCTCTGTGGATAGAGCAAAGGCTGTATGAAATTATCCAAGAACATATCAGCAACCCCAGAAGAAAGGGCATCAACGACTTAGCATCAATTGATATACGTAAAACTACTCTGTTGCCAGATAGTAGGTATTCCTTTGGGTTTGGTGCGCCAACGGACTTGGCACTACCGATAGTTGCATCATATCGCGTATTCCTAGACAAAGACTATAAATGGATTCTGCCATTTGAGGAATTCGCTGAAGATTTTATTCAACAGCTTTGGACTAACTCTTTCCGCAAATACTTGGTGTCGGAGAAAACAGCAGGGAATACAGTCGGGACAAAAATCAGCCGCAATCAAGAGATTTGGGAAAGTTTGTATATTTCGGCACAAAGTTATCTGAATCAGTACTTGATGAAAATGGTTAATTCCGATAAGGAAGAGTCAGAAGCGAAGGTGACACAAGGGACGAAAGGACGTGTGCAAGCAGGTAAGAAATAAGGTTCTTCAGCTACTTTCATGGAGAATTACGCGGAAATAAAATACTAATCTCTAAAATCGCCAATCAAATAGTTCATAACAGCAACAGCAAACTTCACGGCTTCAACAGGGTTCTTAGCTTGATAAGCAATCTGAGCTTCAGCTATTCTCTGAACCATTTCAATCTTTTTTAAGGAGTTTTGCCCAAAATGGTCACGATTAAGAGAATTATTGCCAATTCCTAAAATATTCTTAATTTTCTGTGACTTCATACCAAATAAGCCAAGATTGAGGGTGTCAAAAGCCTCAGAGTAATTCTGGCTAGGATACCTTTCTATTCTTGGATACTTAATGTAATATTGTTTAAGGGAATTCGCCCATGAACCAAAATGTTGATTTTGTCAATATCCTCGCTTTTAACCAATTCTGGCGATCATCTTGCTCAAATTTAATGCCAAAAGCATCACAAAATAATTGATGAAGTGATAAACCAACTAGAGTATCCCTAAGTTCCTGAGCTTTAATATTACCTTTACGATCTAATCTAGCTAGTAAAATTTCAAACTCCCTCAGAGGTAATGAATTCACAGCTTTAGGATGCAATTCCGTCTTGAGCTTAACGAAGTTAAAATTAACGTGGGATTGGAAACCCGTATTAAGTAAGGCTTCTAGCTGTTTTGAGCTTCGATTTGGTGGGATTAACTCAACATCGACTAATTGAGGAATAGCAACATAATAGTCACCATTCTCATCCATCAGTCCATCAATTTCCAAAAATCCTATTTGAACCTTTGTTATATTTGCAGACAAAGTTAAAGTTTTAGCCATAATTAATTTTGTTTCCTCGTGGCACATTTTTAGTTATCACAGTAACAGTGCGGGGATTTGAAAGAGACCTCAACACGCCATTTTTAGAAATGGGGGACTCTAACTCCCAACGGAAAAATTAACTGATAAGAGAAAAGCGATCGCTTGTAGTAGAGATTATGAACAAGGCGATCGCGATCATCAAATATTTTCAATAAATCGCTGTTCCACTCGCAAGTCAATCACTTCAAGAACATCAGGCAACCACCGAACGTGTTCAACTATTTTGTCATGAGTCCGTGCTTTATCTCTTGTGACAGTACCCCAGAGTTTACCTTTTTCAGTTAGATGCCAGATATTTTTGTGACTTTGTTTACCATTCGTGTCGGTCTTGACTTGAACTTCCTTGGTTTGCAAACCAGCAAATTCCAAAACACGGTTAACTATTTGGGGTTTAATGGGCTGGGGTAGTCCGTTGCGTTCGGCATATAATTCGCCGATTGCGGTTGGAGACAAATGTCTGTTGGGAGTCGCTTCAATTTCCTGGATTGCTCCGACTAACTCCTGTGCCATTGGGGTTATTTCGGGACACAGCGCTTGTACACCTCGAAGGATGGTGATGGTTTGGAGTTCTGCACTAAGCCTTGTGCCAGACAGAATCTTTTGTCCAAAGTTAACGAGTTCATCAAGCGTGGGTTTGGTATTGGTAGTTTGTTGTTGCTCCGGCTGTGGTATTTCGTACTTCCCGGTGCGACGTATAGAGGGAAGAACATCTTCGTATAACCACTGCTGGAATGGCACAGCAATCGGACTGTCAGAGCGTCCAATCAAATAATACAGCCCCGGTTCATAAAGCGTTGCCATTTTCTGCTTTCCGCCAGGGGTCATAATTGGTTTATGATCCTTCCATGCAGCAGGAACTTTGCCCAGATAGTTGGAGTAATTACGCGAGTCTGCTTGGGGATACAAAATAGCGACAATATCAGCAGCTACCCACTCAAGTTTTTCTGGTGTACCGACGAAGCGAACTTCTTGAGACTCAAACACAAAAACTGATAGGTCTGACATAAGTTGATTTCTCCAAAATTGATTAAATACGGGTTAACGCAAGAAAGCAAAATTTAATTCGCAGAAGCGTAGCTTTAATGAAAGTTTGATGATTATTTAATCCACCTCTTTGTACCCAGACTTGATGGTAGTGAACTGAGGTGCGGCTGCTACTTCTGCCATAGTAATTTTCATGGCAACGAGAGCATACACCTACACAATCCCAGCCAGGAATTTCGTAACCAGACACGGAAGCAACAGGGAAATGCAGTAAAAACATTCCCAAAATCCGGCGCAGGAGCGAGCGTTTATATTTGATGTGATGTACAACAGTAGCGCGTCCGTGCCAAGGATTATTAGTGCAGCGCGGTTGAAGCCTTCTTATACGACGGCAAGTAATTGACCAGTTGCTAGCATATTCAAATGAAGTTACGGATTTACGCATTATGTGATTTGAATTGGTTCTTTTATTCTTGAGCGATAAAAAATTGAAGAAATCACTTCCTGACCACTACCGGAACTCGACCGGAAGTGTAATGCCCAGAACGTAGTCTGGAATTGGAAATTGAACTACAACACTTACTGATTAACGTTAAAAACGCTGAAACCTTCTTTTTCGTTTCCGCACAATTGATTGAGAGTAATCAATTGTGCTATAGCATTTCTTAAGTAAAGAACACTCTTTTTATCTTCACCCCACTTGCGGCTATTTCTAATCGCCGCGAAGGAAGTTGGAGGAGTAGCAGCAGCCGCAACAATTGACACAATTTGATCTAAATCAGCCTCAGAAATCCTAATTTCTTCTACTTCCAGAAATTCCACCTCTTGATAAGGCTTTGAAAAAATGGACTCCAGATGATTAACTGCGTCTGTCGGTGCAATTTTCTCTCCTCTAGGCATGACTGCCGATTCATGGTGTTGAATCAATTCAGGAAAGAACTGAAGTAATGTTCTCGCTGGGTCTGGTTGCCCATTGCCGGGGTGCAAATGAGTTTTCAGCCATTGGGGAATCATGCCCAAGTTGCCACCACTAACAGGCTCCCCAAAGTTATTAGGGTTAGCTTTAAAATATTCCCCACTGGCAACATTCATCTTTCGCAATCCACCAGCGCTAACCGACTGAGCTACACAGCCAATAAAATTAACCGATTGCTTAAAGGTATCTGCCAGCCCAGCCGTAGCTTTACCTACCACGCTTGTCAGGTTAGAGCCATGCAATACGATAATTAATGTACCGCCAGACTTAGCAAAGCGAGAAAGTAAATATTGGATAGCCCAAGTGCGATCGCTCTCCTCCAATAATGACAACAGCCGCATCGCCTCATCAATCACTAACAGTAAGTTTTTGTGTGAGTAAGGTTCACAACCATCTAACCCTTTAAGAAATTTAAGCAAGTCACGGGCAACTAGTTTATCTGCACCGTCCGCATCTTTTTCAGGGTACTTAAGGGCAGAGATCAAGTTGCAAGCAAACGGGTAAACGTCCACCCCGGCTGTAAAGTATTGGGTGTTTAATCCCGAATCTAAAGCTAGAGATAATGTTGCCAGGATTGCTGCTAAGGTTCCTTTGCCACCTCGCTGAGTACCAGCGATCGCTATCACTTGGGAACTCATCATATCTTCTACTTGAAAACCACTTTTCGTTAAAGCAGCGATGAGTGTGTTTGCCCTATTAATCAGAGGGAGATTAATTATAGTCTCTGGTACAAGCCCATCAGAGGAAGATGGTTGTAACTCTGTAGGGCTAGAAAGCTCCGCAGCTTGGTTCATCTTCCCAATGTCTACAGTCAGTGATTGAAACTGCTTGATATCTACGGTCGGTGGTAACTGGGCTTGAGCCTGTGCGATCGCACTTATCTCCGACCGATTCACCCGGCTGTCAATTGTCACATCCTGTAAATGGAGAGCCATGCTTTGATAAGTCGGTAACTGACGACCCTTGAGCTTGCCAAACCAACCAAACATCCAGCGATAAGCATAAAAACGTTTTCCTGGTTCAACTTGCGTTAAATACTGACCAATATTTTCAAACTCAGCATGAAGAAAGGCGTACTCTTCTGCTGATTGTCGCTCTAAGAATTTAACCGTATTAGCAAGATGATCCGCTTGATAATTGCTCCTAGCATCATAATCCCCCAAAAGAGCTAGAGCGTCTATAAAGTTGCCACGTATAAAGGGTAAGGGGGCAATCTCTTTGGTTCTGTTGGAATGTTCGACAACAAACCATAACCAAGCTGCACCGCCAATTAAACCACCAACTAGTGCCAGTGGGTTGACCGCATAACAAACCGCTCCAATCCCAGAAGCTAACAAACCAAGTACACGGGTCATGTCTGCTTCATTCTCAGAAACTCGGGCCATTTCAAATAATCCATCTTTTCTCTCTTGTAGCCATTGGGCGATATTCCCGGCTTTCAAGTGAGACAAGCTAGGATATGATTCGCGTAAATGTTCAGTTTCTTTAGTTGTGATTTTTGGGATATTGTTACTTTGCATAAATGCCTCACTTGGTAAACGTTGCCGCCCTTTTTACAGTTTGGGTTCTTGGGCGGTTTCCGTTCTAATCCTTTGTCAACCGCCAGATGGCAAACCCAATTTCACCCGCCATCATTGTGCCGATATTAAATAAGATGCAACCCAAAATCATGAATGGGGCTGTGTAGTCGAATGGGTTACGAGCTGCAAAGGTAGTGACAATATCAAACGCCCAAACCGCAATCACAACTAACCCAGCGCTAGAGCGTGAGCGTGTACCTGCGGTTTTGTAATCCTTCCAAAGTTCACCAACAAGGTCAATCTTGCCACTAGGCTTGGTTTCAAGCTCATAGACCATGTGGTCTTGAAGTTCCCGCCTAGCTGAATCTGGGTTTTTACCGCGTAGGGCATAGGCTTCGATTACTTGCACACCCACCGAAACCATGAACGCCAAGTAAAAGAGAGGGTTGAACAGTGCAAACGGTACATTTAGCCAATTCCAAGTCGGCTCAAACCAGGGAAAAACAGGTGGCCCAGTAAAGATTAATTGCCAAGTTGAATCAGCACTAATCATGGAACCACCGATAAATAAAATCCCACCTACCAAGGCACGACCCGCGCCACCGTTAGCAACAAGTTGTTTCGTGTTTCATGTTTCACGTTTCACGCGGGGGAATGCTGTTTCACGACCCCGAAACACTGATGAAACCGTTGAAACGTTTCATGAAACGTTTCATGAAACAGTTTTATGAAACACTCCCGCCCATCACTATTACTTTGATGCCCGTCTCAGAAATGTCAATCCTGCACCAACAAGTAATGCCAAAGGAATGAATATCCCGCTACCAATTAATCCAGTAGCGACAACGCTACTAACGATATATGCACTACCACCTAAAGCGCCAATAACTGAAGTAGCAAACAATCCCGTACTCAAAATATCCATGTCCTGATTTTTCTTTTGATGAGTTAATAGCTCTTGAAGTAATCGGATTTCGGCAACAGTGGCAACAGTTTCATTTTGGATCTGTAGCAATGCTGCCACTGTTTTATAAGCTTCTAAAATCGGATCTGTGTCCCCATCGAAGAAACTCTCTCCCGTAACGAATTGAGTCGTACTTTGAGTTGTTCCTTTTTTCGGATCGACTCCCCCAGCCTTGTTGAAGCTTCTTCTGCCAAATTAATCAAACTCTGATCTATCTCAGAAATCTGGTTATCAACTTCCAACATGGATTGTTCAGCAAAGGCATCCAATACCGTCCCCTTGGCTCCAATCAAGGATTCCATAAACAACAAAGCTCCTGTAACACCAGTTGATGCACCCAAAATCTTAGATTGCTCATTTTGAACGGCTATAGCACCAGAGATAGTCTCTTTATCCGCTGCCGTCAACTTGTATGAGGCTTGTTGAATCGCTTCCGATGCTTTGGTAATTGCCGCCTCCCCCATGTCTGCTACAGGTGATTGTTGTGCTGTGTGAATATTAGTCGGGTCAGCTTTCAAAAATTCTTCAGGTAGGGATGAATTTATTGTCCAAGTCTCACCTGGAAAATTCTTACGAAATTCATCAACCAGCTTGCCTGGTTTAATTCCTTTGGCTTCTGCGTATTCTTTAATGGTCATGATTTACTCCAAATCGTTCGGGATATTTTGCTAGTTCTAAAGTTGTCTTTTTCAGCCCAATCAATAGCATCTTGGTTCTGATCAGTTGCAGTGTAGGGATGTGCCAATTGGTCAGCTTAATATTCCTGTTTAGCCCTCCGTTTTCTTTATCCCTAAACTCCGTAAAAGTCGGCAGATATAAAGAAGCTAAATCGAGATACGTTCTCAACTGCCTTTCGGTCACTTGCGGCTTTAATTTCTTTGCTGCCTGCTCCCGCGTCAAAATTTCTTCAATTACGCAGGAACCTTGTATCAACACACTTTCACCTCTTTTACTTCCGGTTGACTTCCGCATCACTTCCGGTTGACTGCCGGAAATAAGAAGAACTATCTCAATTAAAAACCGCCGATCTCTAGCGGTCTAGTCGAAAATGTATATGAATTTGTATACTAAGCAGCAACAAAAACTAGACTGGGACATCCCTGTTGCTGCCATTTTGAGTCCAATTCTGAGCAAAGAAGAAAGACACACAAAGGTGGCTGACGATGAGCTTTAGTCCCAGTCCGAGATGCATATTGTTTAATGGTTTGCTCAGTTTTACCGATGGCAGCGGCCAGTTGATAGTTAGTCAAATTCCATTTGTTACGTAGTTCTAATGGGTGCATAAGCTTCTTGACCCCTTGTTAGCTGTTTAGAAACATATTTATGATAAACTAAATTCTAGAAAATAGTGGGCAATAAACCCACAAGAAACCCGATAATTAAGGGTAAATTTATGACTATTGAAACAATGCCAGAAACCAACGCACCAAAAATGACACGCATTGAAATCAATGTGCCAACAGCATTGCTGGCTGAAGCTGAAGCTTTAGCGGTCATTGAGGGATGGAAACCAGCTGAACTACACCGCATTTTTTGGGAGAAAGGATTTGCTGTCCACGCTGAAGGGAGTAACAAACGCTTAATTAACAAATCTTTGCGAGAAAAGCACAGCAACCAAGAGTGATGAAGAACAAGCCACGATGTGAATTCTGACTTCTTTTTCAATAGTGCAAAGTTCCAAGTATTGACTTTGCACCATGTCTTTTCAACCGAAATATCCAACCCCAATCGCTGCTGATAATTAATTCTGTTTCACAATTGAAATGCCTTTCCCTGATAAAGGTTATGATTTAAATGATTTTGCTGTTACGCGAACGTGCTACCCCTCTTCAACTTGAACAAATGCTGCGTTCTCACAAGTTCTACATCAAAACAGCAATCGATATCGAGCGTCGGGTGCTGGTTGGTGGTGGTGGTCTACACGCTGATTGTGAAGAAAAATTGCTTTCTGACGGCAGTAGACAACAAGATATCTGGGCTGCCAGTTTTATGCCAATAACTGGAAAAATCATTTATGAGTCGATGGTTAATCTTCGTCCCCGGCAAAATAGGTCAATGGAGATATTGGACTCTAATATTAGAGAAAGGGTAGCTCAACTGATTAACGAATTCCTAGGAAATTTATGATCGAAGTGACACCAAAGCAACAAATTTTTATGCAAGATGATGTGACTACCCGTTTACATCATTTAGCTACACACTTGTCACAGATTCAATCTTTGTGGACTCAAGGCTTATCAGAGGATTTAATACTGGCTTTGGTTAATGAAAGCAGATACTTTATTGAGTGGACTGTGCCAGATATGGTTATAGCAGATGATATTGACCGAGCCTGTGAGTTAGTTGATTTAGTTCGTCTTCTGACTCGTTGGCTATTCCATTGGGACAATATTTGGACTGATGCTGAACAAAAGCAATCTGCATCTGTTGAAATTTCGTATTGGTTACAGCGAGTTTTGGAAATATCACGTACAGAACTGAAATCACTGAGTGCCTGAACTCTATGAATTCTTCCTCTGATTCACTAACAGCGAACGCAAGTACCGCCGACACTCACCCTCACCTTTGCATACCAAAATACGAAGCGCCTGTACTTCCTGTATCGGAGAAACTCGCAATTAATTTAACTTGTTGATTTTCTCTTTAATTTTTTGAGTAGATGAAACTAGAATTTTTCCAACTTCCCTAGTTTCTTGAAGCAAGATTCAAAACTATGTCCGCTTTCTTTTTGTGTCCTGGAGTAGGCAAATGTCTAAACACATATTGCGGATGAGATTCACTGCCTGATTGGTGTAAGTATTGGTAAAAAGCACCATCAAGAAAGGTAAACTTTTGATGGATTTAGCAGTCTTGCATCATAAACAGGATTGAGTTTCATCTTTGTTATCCTTCTTCTAATACTTCCAATGTTTGTGCCAACGCTTGAATTGCATCACCAAGTGTTAAATCCCCACTGTTAGCACACAGGAAATTGAAGGAAAGAGGGTTTCGTTCTTTAAAATCTGCCAGCGCACCAAAAATTTGATCTAATTCTTCATGCACACTTGCAGATGCTCTGTTATCAGAGAATAAAGCTTTTTCTAATGTCGTCATATTTCATCTGATTAGCGTAGCGTTTCTTTTCTCTTGAGCTAACTGTATACTTTTAGCGATGGCGCTTTGCGTTTGAGATTACCCTGACCATCGTCACCGTTAGTTTCTATCGTCGTTTGCTGAGAACATTCGGATTTCTTACACTGGTATTCCCAATGATTAATCTGCGTCTTCTGCCGATGTTCTACAAGGACAATTATGTTTTTGTATTTCGGGTCTTTTCCACTTATTAAATAAGCGTCACCAAGGGCATAAAATCCAGTTGAGATATAATGGCGCTTATCTAATCCCATCAACGCATTCCAAGCCTCTGAATGTTGCTGAACTTTACTCATCGTTATGTTCCTAATTTCTTTCAATCTTTTAAACCAAGAGCAGCATCAAATGCCTCACCATATTTGATGCTCTTTCCACCAATTCCAAGCTGCTCATCCCCTTGAATACAAGGTAGTTTTTTGGGAAATCTCCATCAAGATACACAAGCCGATAATCAGCTAATTCAATTACTTATGGCGTGGTTTTTGTGAGGAGTAAAGTCTGAAATTGGGCAATTTAAACTTTTTTACCAGATATAACTGTTATATGTGCCATAATTTTTGGGTTGAATCGATTTTTCTTTACAGCTATACAAGTTAAGTATGGCTGTAGAGTTTTTCATGTCTATGATAAAGATTCTAGATAGCACTTCACCGTGCTTTGGCGTAGCCTTTAGTTCTAATGTTTTCAGGGTGAAATCGGCAATAAAATAGCGCTCTTGCCGTTACAAAAGCGCTTAATACCGTTCGCTATTTTTATAATTGAGCTATCCGTGTGAAACAAATCTTGCTAATAACTCTTCACGGGATAAACTAGACAATTCCAGTAAAATTCTCGCAAAGTCATCTGGTGATAACTGCAACAAACTATCAACGACTCTCGACAGTTCTTCATCAACAGAACCAAACCGGAATCTCAACAAGTTTTCTACAACTTGGCGTTGTCCTTGCTCTACTCCCTCCTGTACCGCTTGCGCTCTTGCTTCTTCGTAAGCTTGAGTTAAGTTCATGATCAACTCCTGGTCATCTCTGGTCAATTCTGTCTGTGTCATTACACTGATACGCCACCTGTAAATTATTTCCAGTACATTCCGGCGTACAAGGTCAGATGAAGGAAGCGCAATGATTTCACTTACTGCTTGCTTTTGAATTGTTCCCCGTCCCAAAAGCCTCAACCATAGCGTCTCTGAAGTAACTGGTAGTTGGTTAATAGCTACTATTGCAATTCTAAAAACATTAGGCAGAAAGTATATTCCAGTAGTCCAGTTTTCTAGCTCTAATTGTGCGCCAAAACCTTTGAGTAAATCTGGCGAAGCTGATGGTACTAAAATCCACAAACGAGGTAAATTATCATCATCATCATCATCATCTAAAGTTTTCCCTTCTGCAGATGACCGACAGTTCAAAGTTGAAAAGACATTTAAAAGTTTATGTAGGCAGCTTCGGACTTCTGTTTCACCAATTTGCTCATAATAAACTTCTATTGAACAATCACTTTGAGCAACTTTAGCAAGTAATCCAAGTGGGTGTCTTTCGGTTTTAATTGTCCCTTTCGGAAAAAACAGAACAATTCCCCGCCTTTCTGAACCGGTTATTACGCCGCTAACTTCTACGCTACCTAATGGTGAAAGCAAGCCTTCAAGATAATGCTCAACAAACAGACTATAAAATTTTTGGGTCATTCAAAGGACAAATTGCGAAGGATAGTTTATACCAATACCAAAATCGCTTTCGTTGACTTGGAAAGTATTAGTCTTAATCAATACTGTCCTAAAGCAGCTTGAAAAACTTGTTCAGCAGTTAAATTTAGCTCTCTTAAAGTAGGTGATTGAATCCGGTCATTTCCTCGAAATTGAGTAACTTGATATTCACCTTCGACTAAAGCATAAACTGATATTGTCGGTTGTTTAGGATTCCCAATAAACCGCTTTCCACCAAGAGCAGCATAGTCAACAATCCAATATTCTGGAATCCCAATTTCCTCGTACTCACCAAATTTCAGAAAATAATCATCACGCCAATTTGTACTTACAACTTCCACGGCTAATGGAATTGATTCTGCTTGAGTAACCGTTGATGCTTTTTTCCAGAGTGGTTCATTGACCAAGTTAGGAAGATTCAATACTAATACATCTGGAATATAACCAGATTTCTTATCAACTGATTTGACTAATACTTGACCAGGAATGGTATAAGCTAGATTAAACCTGCGAATCTCAAAATTAAGTTCTCTAATCAAAAATGCTCTAACTAGCTCATGTTCTCCTGTTGGTTGCATTTCTACTATTGCTCCTTTATATAATTCATATCTGCCATTTTCTGGTTTCCACTCTAGAAATTCTTCAAAAGTAACTAGTTCTGGTGAAGCTTGAAACATCGTATTATCTCTTCAAGTTTGAACTGATGCCGACGTAATGTTTGATCGCGCAAAAATTTTAGATTTGCTTCTATCTTTACATTTAAATAAAGGATCTTGTTTTCAAATTGGTAAGTGGACAGTTTTTCTAATTTATCCTGTCCACTGTTCAGATTTCTTTAATTTTACGCTACCGCTAACTCTAAGCTAACGTGTGGCACTTCACTAGTCACCGGAGCTAGGGCAAAGGATTCAACAGCCTCCCTGATGCTCCAGTACCGTACTCCATCGCCGCACCGCCAATAGTAAGTCTTCGGGTCGTTTTCCCATAACTCATCAGCGTTTCTAACCTTGAAGACAATTCCCAAGAACTTACCATCTAGATATACGTTGTGAGCCGTCTGAAGGTCAGTGCGTCCTACATAGGTCAGTCGATAGTCGTCCACTGGTTCGCACAAGTCTTCTGCACGAGTCCCGCGATACCCACAGTTACCGCACCCATGTCCTTCGCAGTCTGGACAGATGCATTGGTGTCAAGTTAAGAAAAATAGAATCTTGTCAACAGGGTAAAACTGAATGGATAAACTCAGCACAAGGGTGTTGAGAATAGCCATGAGTAAACCACGGAAAAAGCAAGGGAATCCAGATTTTCGCCATCGAGTCAGCGTACCTGCCCCAGCCAGCCAAGAGATAGAATCACGCCTGTTTGAACTAGTCAGCCCAGGTACATTTGCTAACCTCAAAGGGGTAAAAGACAAAGAACGGAGCTTGCGTTCACGAGTACTGACCTTGCCAGTAATGGCAGCAATCGTGTTGAGTCTAGTGTATCGACAAGTACAACATCTTACGGATGTATTGCGATCGCTAGAAATAGAAGGATTAATGTGGGTAGAAGCAACGAAAGTCAGTAAACAAGCGTTGTCTCAAAGACTTAATAGTTTACCTGCTCATTTATTTGCACTAGTTTTTGAGCAAGTGATAGAGCGTTTATCAGCGAAAAGAAGCGCAAGAGAATTAGCCCCAGCCTGGTCATTAGTAGCACAGAGATTTCCTGCCATCTGGATTGGGGATGCTTCAACACTAGAAGCGATGAAAAAACATTTTGGACAACTGCAAGAAAAAACAGGCACGGTATTAGCCGGAAAGATGCTGATGGTTGTAGAAGCTTTCACTCACACTCCTGTAGCAATTTGGTATGATGCTGATGCCAAAATAAATGAGACTCGTTGGTGGCAAGCACTGTTAGAACGTTTACCTATTGGTGGCTTACTGATAGTAGACATGGGATTTTATGGTTTTGAGTGGTTTGATTCTCTGACTGCTGCTGGTAAATACGTACTCACACGCCAAAAGGAAAAGGTGAGATATCGGGTCACACGTGTACTTTCTCAAGGTTCTCACTACAAAGATGAAATTATTCACATGGGATTACATCATACTCACCCTTGCAACCATCCCATGCGCCTAGTTTCCGTATTGTGGGGTCAGACTTGGTATTATTATTTGACTAACGTTCTTGACCCACAACAACTTTCAGCACAGGAAGTTTGTGAATTATACCGCCGACGTTGGCGAATTGAGGACGCATTTTTATTGACTAAGCGTTTGTTGGGTTTATCCTATCTCTGGGTCGGTGGCACTAATGGCGTACAGATGCAAATATACGCTACTTGGATTTTCTACGCTGTTCTGAATGACTTGTGTGCTGATGTTGCGATCGCTTTACAGCAGCCGTTAGAGCGTATTTCCGTGGAAATGGTGAAACGCCGTTTATATTTTTTCCATCGCGCACGATCGCACAATTCACAACTACAACTGATTCCTTGGCTAGTTGAGCATCAACGTTCTATGGGTCTTGTGAAAGCTGTTCGTCAGCGACACCGACGCAATGCCGCCAGGTCGCTTGACATTTGGGCTTCTGCCTTAACTTGACACCAATGGGACAGATGGCAGCAGGCATATTCCACTTCGGCAGGGTGAAATCCCATTCAGCCGGCGGGGTTAATATTCGAGCCTTGTGGGAAATATAACAACCAGCATGACCGATTACTTTATCAGAATGGTATTGGACGCTTAACGATAGCCAATCACAATCACCTAACAAGCCAATTTTCTCAGAAGCTTGTTTTAATTCCTTTTCTTCCTTGTGATTGCACTCTACTGGAGTGGAAAGGCTCTTTTTCACCTCTGCTACTGCACGTTTGAACGGCTCTTTGTGGTATCGAGCATAGCCGTGGGTCATTTTCACCCACACAATATCATCACTGTTGATCCAGATAGTCACTACATCTTCGGGCTTGCAGTTTTTGGAGTAGTCCGACTGATTCACGATGGTTGCAATGATTTGGCGATCCTGTGTAGTTAGCGGATCTTTTGTTGGCGTAGGGGCTGAAACTTGTGTCATCATTAGAAATACCTCTTAAATGGGTAAAAAGGCGATCGCAGAGTTTGGTAGACGTAGCGATCGCCTTTTGTTTTGCGTGAAACAACGTTGTGGTTTACCGCAACGCTCTCAAAAAGATTCGGCGTAGCCTCATATTTCTGAATTTCAGTTATTTTCTAGCAAGAATTCACAGCACAAGGCTCTAGAGAAGGTATTGAGCGGCTGCCCTAATTGCAGTATGAGTGTATTTATTGAGTGATCTTGAGTATCTCCTCCGGCCGACTTTACCCGTACCTTGCGTACTCTGTGCCCTACAGCGAGAGGTTCTCGTTTCTCAAATCTATGTCTGGAGTTTGATGCTTAACGTTTCTTTTGTTTGAGAGGTGAGCGCTTTGCTCTCCTTACTATTTAGTTTATTGCGTTACGCAACAAACGTTAAGGGGCGGGGAGAAATAATTTTGCTGATGGCAATAAATCTGTTACATCTATATTCATAGCTTCACATATACGGTTAAGCACATCTTTTGACACTGTTAGTGATTCACCTCTCCTTTCTTTTCCTGCAAAGAGAAGGGGAGTTTCCAACTGCTGAATATATGACTCAGAAACAGCTTTGCCAGTTTTTTGAGTTTCTATAGATAAAGCTTTCCGACTAAAACCTTTGGCTTCTCTTAGATGCCGCAACCTATTGCCTAAGCTTTCATCCCAATGAAATGTTGCTACAAGTCGTAGATCGACTGCTGTCATAATTAAGTTATTTTCATTGCGTTCCGCCATTGACATTAGTATATTACTCGACTTAAAATAAGATTGACAACCGCAATTCAAGCAAATAAAACCAAAAGCGATCGCATCCCCCGCAACGAGAACGGCGATCGCTTACCCCAGATTTTAAATTAAGGAGCAAACAGACTATTATGTCACAAATTGAAATTGCTCAAGTCATCGAACAGATTAAAGAAGAAATCGAGGTAGACGCATTAGGCAAGGGAAAAGCCAGCATGAAAGCGACAGCGAGGTTAGCTGGAGTCAGCGATCGAGCAATCCTAAAGGTTCTAGAAAGCGCAGACCTAAACCCTTCAAAACTGGCTCAAAAGCTTATGAATAAAGGCTTTCAAGGGGCAGACCTAAAAAAGTGGAGAACAGAAGGGATACCAGATATGGCAATTGGCATCATCCTTCATTACTATGCTTATGAAGCTGGTCGATACTGTTCCGAGCAAGCTCTTTTAGTCTGTGAAGCATTTGGGACTATTGGTGTTCGCGCATGGATGCAGGATGTTTTAGGCTGGACAAAGCCAACCCAACAGCCAGAACAACCCTCCACACTAGCCCTTCCCCCAGTTGAACAACGATTGCATCTATCAGTGTTCACATTGGTAAAAAAACCCAAATCACTTGGCAGCCCGGAAAATCTTGGAGTCCAAAGCGTCCTTATTACTTTTGCAAACTTGGAAGATTTACTTTAACTCTGTTAACTGACACAGAGCAAAACTTAACTCGTACAGAAATTTACTTTGGGCATCACAAGCAACTTATTTATACGTCAGAAAAAGAGATATCCATTGATTTGGCAACAGTCGAACTCCAAAATTTCTTAAGTGGATTAGCTGTTGAACTTCAGACTTTAAGCCACATTGAATTTAGCGAGGATGAAGTATGACTGTTGCACCATTATTAGCACCAGAAATCACCGTCATCGAAACTGTCACCCGACATCCTCTGAACTTCTACGAATCTCCATCGTGGTTTACCACTGAACTACTGCGCCATGTTCCCTTATCTGGTGTGATTGGTGAGCCATGTGTCGGACATGGAGCGATCGCATCATTACTATCGGTGTGGCCTTACACCAAGCAAATGTGGACTAACGATATTGATTCACAAAAGGCGGCTGATTACCAAATGGACGCAACATTAGCCGAATCATGGGCTAAGTTTCCCGATTGCGATTGGATCTGTACCAATCCACATAAGGCGGAATTTGCTGCACCAATTATCAAGAATGCCTACCAGAAAGCGCGTGTAGGTGTTGCCGCATTCCTCCTGACCAGCTTTCTCGAACCCTGTGATGATCGGGCTGATTTCTTGCAGCAGCACCCGCCGTCACTTGTTCTAATCATGCCGCGCTTCTGCTTTCGCAAAGACAAAAAAGGCACTCGTTGGGCTACCGATAATATCACCATCTCATGCTTTGTGTGGGATAAACGCGCTTTCACGCAGCAAATTATTATTCGTCCCAAGTCGGCGATCGCTGGGTTTTACAAGAACCCTGAGCAGGCCATAACTCAAGAACAAGTATTCGATATTGTTCGGGCGATAGCGTGTAGTGAAGTTAGTACAAACTATTGATTGAAGAGGTAATTATGTCTACAAATATACAATGGTGTGACGAAACCTGGAATATAATTGTCGGCTGTTCTCGAATTTCAAGCGGCTGCCAACAATTCCCCCAATACCAAAATGTTAGTAACTGGGATGGGACAGTTGAATTTGTCAAATCTCAACTTATTAAACCATTAAGTTGGAGAAAACCCAAAAAGATATTCGTTTGTAGCATGGCTGATTTATTCCACGAGAATGTGCCATTTGAATGGATTGATCAGGTGATGGCTGTTATTGCTCTTTCACCACAGCACACTTTTCAAGTTCTCACAAAGCGACCTCTTAGGGCTTTGGAGTATTTCAGTCAACAATCGCTTTGGGTCAAATGGTATGAAGCTGCTGAAAAATATCTTTGGGACGCTGTTAGTGAGAACTTTGGCGGGTTAATTAATCTCCAACAGTACTTTATTGAACAACATTTTCCTTTACCAAATGTGTGGTTAGGAACGTCAACCGAGAATCAGGCGATGGCGGATAAACGAATTCCAATTCTTTTGGAAACTCCGGCAGCAGTTAGGTTTTTATCTTGTGAGCCACTGTTAGGAGAGATTGACTTGAAATTATTCCACGTAATTCCTGAGCCTAATCCCAACTGGGTGATCTGTGGAGGTGAGTCTGGCCCCCTATCAAGACCATGCAATATTGAATGGATCGAGTCTATCGTCCAACAATGCCAATCAGCTAAAGTTCCCGTGTTTGTGAAACAGTTAGGTGCTAATGCCCATCTTGGGGGACAGCGATTTAAGACCCGTAACAAAAAGGGGGGAGAAATTGAAGAGTTTCCAAAACTCCTGAAAATTAGAGAATTTCCATTTGGTGCATGACTAAAGCACAACTCCCAACTGTAGCCGCAGTTCAGGGAAAAGATCACAGAGCAAACATTTCTATGAATCTTGTCCACTCGACTTTGCAATGACTTGTCTTACCGTTTCAATATCTAACTCCAACGCCTCGGTTATTTGTTCTATACTCAGTCCCACTTTCAACAGCCGTGGTACTGTCTCTAACTTCGTTTCTAACTGAGTTTCTTCCTTAACTTCTTGATAAAACCGAGTTTGCTGCCACTGTGTTAATCCAAACATTGCTTCTAGTTCCTGCCGACTCTTGTCTGCAAACTTGTACACCAACATCCTTTCTACTAATTCTAGAAGGTTTCTCCGGCTTGCTTGGGGAGCCTGTTGCACCTGATTAATTAAGTTTCTTGCCTTTTTTACTGCTTCATCCTCGGCAGCAACAACTAACTTAACAATTCCCAACCCAATCGAGTCAGACGATGTATCAACTAACTCATCCAAATACACAATTTGAATTTGCCCAAGTGCCAATGAAGTTTGATAAGCCAGAGGTATACCAGGGTCAAAGCTGCGCTTGGCCCAAAGCACTACAGCTTGCCAAGATTTGGTCGGTCTGTACTGATTCAGGTATAAGAATGCTTCTGTCACCAACCGCCAGTACATATCATCATCCTGTTGAAACTGCACTTCCACAAAATAAATTGGATCTTGCGGAAAATCAGTCTTGGGCAAGAATAACCCATCTAAGCGACGGGAAAGCTCTTTTATTTCCACGGAGGCAAACTGATAATGTGTAGCCACAACAGGGGATTTTTCCAGCAATTCAAACAGGACACTGGGAAGATTTTGAAACAATGTGTAAAAAATCGTATCTGTCTTCATTCTCGCTTGTAACACTGCTTCGTGAGAGAAAAAACCTCAGCTATCTTTGCCCATCTCTTCTGCTGGAAACCACTCTAATATCTCTCCCGGTTGAATTCTGTAGGTTTCGCAAAGAGCTTCCAGAATCTTGGAGGAAGGAATGTAAGTAGAATCTGCTGCTAATTTATACCCTGTTGTATCAGAGATTTTTGCATCTTGAATCATTCGATAAGCTGACAGCCCTCGACTCTCTAAAAATTGCTTGATTTTGTTTCGCATTGGCATAACCTCAATACTACTATGAATATTATAGTCTAAATAACTTTGCTTCAATAATCGCAATACTATAAATAATATGATAGTATTGAAGCTAGATAAAGCACTCCTGCCACCAATCTAAAATACTTCCATCAAATAAGTATCTGACACGAAGTTTGAATGCTGTCATAGACGCGATATGTACTCGAATAACAAAGGATAACTTCACTGCTTACAAAATAAATCTGTTTGTAGAGAAATTTCAACTTATGAGTTTAAACAATCTTGAGAGCATAGCTATTTTCTTGGACAAGAAGTTTTTTGGATTAGTACAGCAGAGGGAGAATAACTTATGAGCAAAGTTATAGCCGGGAAATCTCTCAATACGCATTACACACCAGTATCTAATGCCTTAATCCGTAACTCCGAAATAGATGATGGCACATTCAGATTAATTTGCTGGATGACATCACACACTGAAGGCTGGGAGGTGAATTTCATTTCTCTTCAAAAAGCTTTGGGTTACGGTCGGGATAAATTACGTAAAATTCTGAAAACTGCGGAAAGTCAAAACTATTTAGTCCGAAGAAAAATCCGTACCGAAGCAGGATTATTTGATTTTGAGTATCACATTTTTAAAAACACCCTAGACGCGATCGCTTTCCGCAAATCATTACCACAAGCAGAATTGACCAGTGACTTGTTTTCAGGGGGTGGCGCAACCAGGGGTGTGCTAGCCGGAGGTGGTTCAACCGGAGGTGGTTCAACCAGGGGTGGTGAATCAACCCCTCTATTAGAAGAACAATATAGAGAAAACCAAATTGATTCAAAGCGCTTGAATTACTTCTTAGCGATGGACACACCGAGCAAACAGCAGTTTTTGAATAAGTTCAATTTTGCCATGAAAAATAAATCTGAATGGCGTTCTGCTGTGTCAATTTTTGATCAAATTACTGGTTACAAAGTCCCACGGACTGAAATTGATCCCAAAGCGATCGCAAGAGAGTGGTTATCACTTGAAGAGACTACACTTTTTTTAAAGCCTACGCTTACTTAGAACAAAAACGTGGGCGCTAAATTCTTACACTTTTGATTTATTTGAGGAGATGAGTGCATTGAAACCAGTAACAACTATTAGCTCTAACTGGAGCAAAAGTAAACATCGGTCAGGATTATCTTTAGACCAGATGCAAGCATTTGATTTAATTCATGACTGGTATAACTCCAAGCCTGATCTGCCCTTTGTATTGCGTGGTTATGCTGGTACAGGAAAAACATTTTTAGTCCAACGGGTAATTAAATCATTTCAAGAATGCTTTCACGTACAAGAAGGAAATAAAACTGTTGCTTTGAAAGTTGCTTTGTGCGCTCCAACCCATAAAGCCAGACACGTATTAGACGCGATGGCAACAGAGGCAGGATTATTTGTACATATCTCAACTCTCCACAGTTTACTTCATGTTATGCCTGGAGAGTACGATGAAAACGGGAAACAAAAACTCAAGCCAAATACTTATTCTTCTGAGCCTTATTATCACGAATTTAACTTAGTAGTTGTTGATGAAGCTTCCATGCTTGGACAAGAACTTCTTGAGCTAATTCCGGCTCGAACTCCGACTATTTTCATGGGAGATCCGGCGCAATTACCACCCATAGAAGACAATGTTGATTATTCTCCTATTTTTAGCTTACCCCAAGGCATGGAACTTACCCAGGTCATGAGATATTCCGGGGCTATAGCTGAATATGTCACAGCCTTGCGGCAGGATTTAACTTCACAATTTCCACCGCGATTATTAAGCCGAGGGAATATTGAAAAGATGCAATTTGATACTTGGTTGCAAGCTGCTATCGATGCTTATAAATTTTCTCGTTCCTCAGCAAAGATTTTGGCATGGACTAATAATAGAATTAATGTTCTCAATCAGCAAATTCGGACTGCACTTTATCCTGATGCTGAACCCATAGAGATTGGAGAGATTTTATTTGCGAAAGAACCAATCTTTTTACAATCAGAGTCCAGCAGTAAGAAAGACATATTTATGCATTCATGCGCGGAATGTGAGGTTACAGATTTCAAGGAGTATTCCGGTAGTAGACACTATTTAGTACATAGTTCTTTTAAAATTTATCGGATAGAAGTTAAAAATGATTTGGGAAAAGAAGCACGTTTGTCCATGATTCATCCCGATAGCTGGGATTTAATTAAGTTTGCAGTTGCCGAGGCGAAAAAAGGAATTTTTCAACTACCAGCTAAACAGAGAAGTCATGCATGGCGAGAATATTACGAGTTTTTAGAAAATTACAATCTCGTTGTTAAAGGGAGCTTAATGCACCGACTACAGTACGGTTATGCAATTACTGTACATCAATCTCAAGGCGGGACATTTCCTAATTGCTTTGTTGATACATCTAATATTTTTGGATGTCGGGATATTGTGATGCGTAATAAGCTATTGTACGTTGCTTATAGTCGAGCTTCACAACAACTTTATTGCTGTAGCAAGTGGTGAGGAAAATTTTGTATTTTGGGGCGTGAGTATCATCGGAACAGAAAACCAGGATAAGAAGCATTACATAAATACTACAAAAAAAATTCGGTGCTGAAACTCTTGATTTATCGTCATTGCGTAATTGGTAAGTTGAAAAGTGAGCTACTACAACATTCAATAAAATCCTTATGCAATAAGGATTTTGAGCTTAACCCGGTTTTCTGTTCCAATAATACTCACGCCCCTACACCTGATGTTTAACACTCTCCTGACTGTGAAACTGAGCGCTTGCGTTAGTTTCGCAGTCAAGAGAGTGTCAATGTCCCAGATACTCTATCACTGCCTCCAAGTCTGCGATCGCCCGATTAAATCGATTGAGCATTGCTTCTGCTACTTCTGGTTGGGCGTTGACAGTCGGTAGTTTTTCCCTCACTACACCTTTGAGTGCTTCTAGCCACAGCGACAAATTTGTATGTCGAACTGCTGTCAACAATCCCATGTTGGTGAGAACAGACAAGTGAAACCCAAGTTGGTCTTGTCCACCATAACCCAAATATCCGTTGCTCAGTTCTAGTTTTTCGGGAGTAAATTCAAAATACTGGTCAGAGGTAATACCAGCAGATTCTAGTTTGGGTTGTGGTAATGGAGGTTGGGATTGAGTCATTATCAGTTAGGATTGTTGTACAGCAGGTAATTTTGACATTTGCAAAACACTCTCTGACCAAATACTAAGTTCTTGAATAATCTGGTTTTTAGCATCTGTGTTATTCCAGGCTTGTTCCCAGTTAAACAGCCAGCGTGTGAGAAACCTTCCTAAGTTTGCTAACTCAAAAGCATTGTCAATATCTATATCTGGGGCTATCCACTCAATAAAATACATAGTCTCTCTAATCAGGCTTTTGACCACATCCTCATGCGTAGAATCACTGAAAATTTGACTTATCCGTGCTAAATTAGTTGCCAATTTTCCCAATCTAACAGGGATACTATCTTGCACAAAGGTTTCTTGCTCATAAGTTAAGCCACTATTCATCCCAGAAACTCCATAATAATTGCGGCAACCTGTTCTCTAATCTTAACGTCCATAATTTCCATTGAACGATTCTGTCGGGGACGGAGATTAACCATAGACTCATAAATTATCTGTTGTGTGTCAGGTCTAAAACTAGCAGCCCAAATATCACTCTGCTTACTACCATCTTCTAGCAATGCCTGTTCACAGTAAAAGTGCATTTCACCTCCCCCAGCCAGAATCCGATGCTCAATATCTACCGCTACCTTAATATAAAACTTTAACTCTTGTAGCATCTGCTCAATTTGCTCCGGTGTAGCACGAACTCTAATAATCTCAACTAAAATAATTCAGGAGTTACAGGTGAATTACAGGAGTGCATCGAGGAGCATCTCAATAGCACTCTCCAAGTTGACACCGCTCAGTTTGGCACCACTCAGGTTGGCAGTCAGATTGGCAGGGAATAACAAGAAGCTGGCATCTTTTAACTGTGACCAAAAGATGTGGGAGTAGTTTACCGCCGTTGGCGCTACAAAGGCACGACGGCAACAGACAGCCTATGCCGCAGAACTCCACCAGCTTAAAGCACTTCAGGCAAAATTTCACTCTTCACATCACAAAGCCAGTTGATGTTGATGCACTCACTGGTATCATTGTTCAACTAGCCCAACCTCATTAGGGTGCGATCGCGCAAAAACTTATAGTGTAGAATTTAAGATTTTTTTTCTGAAAGGCTTGTATAGCAATACTTTTGGTAGTTGCATGACAGATGGTGGCAAGCTCGCTATTTTTGCCCTCAATTGCTCATTTGAATACATTTATACTATAATTCACCGGATAAGCGCGAGTTAAAACACCTAATCTTAAATATACTTGCATAATGACATCAAAACATACTTTTGAGGAAAGTTCCAATCCCTTAGCACAATTAAACTACATTCCGTTGCTTGACAAAATTATACAATTAATTCAAAGAAAGAAAATTTTTAAGTTATCTCCAGATAGAAATAAACTACGGATATCTGCTTATGAACTTGCATATGAAATTGCTATTAATTCAAACCAGGAACCACTAAATACTTTAAACAAAGAAGTAGGTGTTAAAGCTGCAACTGTCAATTTTATTTCAGAAACAGAGTTTTACTCTAAAATTCAAGTCCTTGTAGATGAATTAAGAAAACAACTTGATAATGCTTGTGGACAAAATCAAACCCAAGCTTGCTTAGAAAATATTTGTAGCTCATTGTCTGATTTTAATAATCAGCCATCTTTACCATTGAACTATCCTTTTAACCAACCTTATAGTTTCACATCCCAACGCTTAACTATTGAAAATAGTTTGGCTGAAGAGAGACGCAAAGGTAGTGAATCAGTCATCAAAGCTCATCATTTAAATGTCAGATTTGAAGGCATCTCGCAGTTTGATAATAAGTTGTTAGAGAGCCTTAGACTTTATATAGATAAAATAGCTGCTCCTGATAGCGATGATTGGCAAGAAGTAACGGAACTTTTAACAGAAATATCACAACGAAAGAACTCTGAAGTAACTGAAATTGGAAGAATTGTAGATACAGAATCTCTACCCAGACTGTTACGGGATATCAAAATAGACTATCTGGATTATTTGAGAGCAGAATGTGCAAAAACTAATATACGTAACTTTAACACCGAAGGTTTTGAATGTTTAGAGACTTTAATTAATCGGTTGAGGTTGTTATCAGATTACATTAACGAACCAAATTTAGATAATACACATTTTGAAGTTAGTTATTTGTTAGAGACAGCGACTAGTCTTAGGACAGCTTTTTCTCAAGCAGATGCTTTTGATAAGTTGCCTGTCGTCCCTGAGTACGAAGGAGTGATAGGCGAAAGCATAGATAAAGAAAAAGGCATTAAAGAATTTAATTTGGGGTTGAGGCTAAAGCTGAATGGTTCCGTAAATGCTTATGATGAAAAATCTGTACTTGATTACTATATGACTGAACTTGATCATACAAGTCAGCGGCATCAAGAGCAATTGCAAGATCCAGTTAAATCTAAAAACTTTAAAACAAAGGTTTTAATTATTGCTTGTCTCTACTATTTTATTTTTGCCGTCGATGAAGATGGCAAAGTAGCTGATAAAGATTATAACCCTATTCCCAAGTTTGAGATAGATGTTTTAAACAAATTGAAACCAGGTGCTACTTCTGATGAAGAAGTAAAAAATGTGCTATGCAACATCAGAAATTTAATATTGAATCAGGATGGTTGGCAAGTTAGACAGAAGCTAGCATCTTTAAAAAATCTGTTACAAACTTTTCTTAAAAAGAAAGAAATATTACCTCCTTTATCTAAATCAGTTCAACTATGTATTAACACAGCTATTCTCAATAAAACTGCTGCAAAAATTCTCAAGTCTCGTAATTTTTTTAAAATTGATCTAAATCAAGAAAACCAATCACAAGCCAAAGCCAAAGCTAGAGAGGCTTTAGGGTATATCGAGGTTGTGCAACCTACTGTTAATTTGCAATCTCTTACCTCGCTGGCTGTCACTTTTACTTTTGATGATGTCCGCTATTTCACAGATAGCGATAAACAAAATTTTTCAATGAAATATGACACCACAGGAATTAAAGTATTACCAGGCGTATTTTACCCTATTGCTTACAATCCCGAAACAAAGAAATGGGAAAACCATCCCATATATGAAAAATATTATGAATCACAAAAACTTATTGCTATTTACTGGATACCTAAGCAAGCTAGAGAGACTATATTTAATAATAGTCAATCCCCAGCAGCAAGAATATATAGGCAGGTATTTACTTTACTAACTTACTTGTGTATCAATATTTGTCGAGAACAAATCAGTCTCAAGAGCCAGCCTGTCAATGAAAAACTGTTTATCCCAATTGTTAGATTGCATTTAAAAGATATTCAAGATACGACGGAAGATGAAATATTTCTTAGTTCTTTATCTAAAGCCTTAGCACATATTTTACGCAGAGATTGTCTTGCCGATACACAAGGAATTAATATTAAAAATTATAACTATAATAAAACACAAAATAGAGAATATAAACCAGCAGATTTTGATTTCCGTGTCAAAAATGCTTTGTCATCAATGTACGCCTTAGTCCCAAAAACTTTTGAGTTTAAAGGAGGTTATCGTCCTCAACTGGATAGACTAGCAATTATAGTAGTTTCTAGCTGGTTAAGTGATGCTATTTGGGATGAGAAAGACAAAACAGCCAGAATTTCTAATATTTATGGGGAAATTATTGTCATTAATAAGGTATCTGATACAGCAGTAAAAATTGAAACTATCAAAACGTTTGCTGATAATCAACCACACTCGAAAATATATACGCAGCCAGAGATTATTAAAGATGAAATTAGCAAGCTTTACCAGCAAGGGTATCAACATTTTCTATATATAGCCAAAGCTCCATATAGTAGAAGCTTGGGTATAACTAAATTGGAATCCGACCCAGATTCATTATTCTTTATGTCTCAGAGTGTAGTTCAGTATCTTAAACAAGGCAAACCAGATATTAAGCTGTATCCAATATTTATGGATACTTATCCTGCCCTCAATTTAACGCCTGGAACAGTTGATTCTTTTTACATTCCTGATACTGAAGAATTAGAAAAGTTATCTAAAGATAAAAGCCAACAAACTAGAGTATTTCTTAACCTTTTTACAGGGCGTTCTGTAGACGAACAGCGCACAATTTTTAATAGTGTAGTTTGTTATAGCACTTTATTAAATATTTATGATGTTGCTGATACCAGAGATATTATGGCAGGTCTTCTGGATAAAAATTCACCTTTGCAACAAGCTATCGTGCAGTACATTACTTTATTTCATTTTTCTAGATACGAAGTTAACCGAAATATAGCATTTAAGCTGAATCCTTACAGTAAATTAATTGGAGATGAAGGAATTGGTACAATCTCTACTTACACCTATTCAAATAGAAACGTGAAATTTAATAACCTAGCCTTTTTGACTAGCATCAGGAGTGCGCTTTATGGCAGATGATTTAGGCATTAATTTAGGTCGGGTATTTGAAATAAGCTTTAATATCGGCATCCTAACTTATTTTCAACACTCCAAGTTTCAACATTCCTATGACGATGTTTATCTAAAACCGTTAAGTAGTTTATATTTACATAAAATACAACAAGCTATTACCAAGAATTATATAGATAAATCTCATAAAGAGATTATAGGAGACTGGGTAAAGTTGTTTATTCAAAAAGGCTGGACTTCTGGCTATAGCTTTATTAAAGAGTATATAGAAGCAACTGGCTGGCGTAATAAAAGCAAAATAGAAATTCTTTATTTTCAGTGTGACTTCTACGGTGACAACTCCTTTGGTATTTTAGACAGAGATGAAATAGTTTGCTACAAAGAAATTTTGGAGAGCCAGGGATTTGAAAATGTAGATATTATTCGCTACAAAGACACTGGTGAATTTCTCAAAGCTGATACCCTCTTATTGACTCGGTATTTGGGTAAATATCGAATCTTGACTGTAGACCTATCCACCTTTACCACTTCAGCTATTCATTCTGTAACTGACTTAAATAATATCCAAACTTTACAAGATTCATTGCGTACCGAGTTGAACTATGTGCGCTCCAAATCTAGCTTTTGTGGACTTGGTATAGATACTGGTAATAGTAGCGATAAGGACAATAAGTTTAACGAGATTTACTCCAAGGAATTGGTGCAATACTTCTCTGCTTTCAAGACCAAAGATAAAGAAGCTGTTAAGGTTATCCAAGCCTGTAGTTACGCCTGGAGCTTTTATAAATTTTTACTATTATCAGGTAAAATATCCTCCACTGACCCAGTGAAGTTTAACTGTTTTGGGTATAGTGACAGGATGATTAATGGCATTACCCTCACTAAAGAAAAAGATGATGGTCAAGATAGCCTGGAAATATTAAAAACTTGTTACAAAATCTACAAAGATAAAAGTTTCAAAGATATTAATGAGAGCCGCAGCAAAGTACTTGAAGTTATTAAAAGCAACGCGGCTAGAAACTTTCAGGATGGTAGAAGGTTCGTTAAAGATATAGTTGAAGCCAAAAAGGATACAATAAGCCACATCCAAAATATTGAAGTATTTGAGGCGGAAAAACACTTCTTTAATACGGCTGGTATTGTACCTGAATCAGTAAAGCAATCCCTACAACTAACAAAAACAAAATTCAGAGATGCTCATGCAGAGTTAATACATCGGGCGCTTACAGATTCTAGAATAGCATTTCTGTTTTTGACCGGAAATCCCGGAATTGGTAAAACTACAGCAGTTGCAAAGCAAATTATTAAACAGCTAAATGAAGGTTCGCTCCTGATATATATCAGTCCTCGTATTCAGGTAAACAGGGATATTATCGAGAAGTTTAGAGAAAAACCAGACCTAAAATTATTTGACGATAATTTGATTTGTATTAATACAAACAAAAGAATAATTGATTATGCAAAAGGGCGCTATGCTGTTGAATACCATAGCAATAAACTTCACGGAAATCATTTAATAGGACAGGTTCAATTCTTAGATGCTAATACTTTAAAAGACAATCCATTTGAGCTTTCAAGTGAATTGGTTAGATATGCAGATAACTTGATACAAGTGGAGAGACGTAACCAAGTTGGAGTCTTAGCAAGTTTATGTGAAGCGATTCACACCTGTATTATTAATCCTGATTTACCTAACAATATTGTTGCTACTGCGTCAATTCAATCACTTAAGGAAACTCGCTACGGTAATACTTTAAAGCATTTCAGTAGAATATTTAGCAGTGCTTATAATTCCTCAAGCAAGCCACCTGGAATTATCAAAAACAGGATGAAAGCAATCGCTAATCGTATGAAAAATATTTTCATTATGATTGACGAAATTACTGGTTCCCAAGAAGGAGTAGCTTTTTTGCATGGCATTTTAGAGTTGATTGAAGAATATGATTTATTAAATCCTGAATATGGCTTTAATATAAAGGTAATTACTGCTGACGCATCACTGACAATACAAGACGTAGTTAACAGTCATCTTGCTAACAACCAGGTTCAAGGGGACAAAATATTTGTTAGGCAAGTTGCAGATTCTATGGGTCAATGTTTATCAATTGAAGAATTTGAATTTTTAAGTAAGCCGGCAAC
The DNA here is from genome assembly GCF_020829445.1 of Nostoc sp. CHAB 5836. Classification (GTDB taxonomy): domain Bacteria; phylum Cyanobacteriota; class Cyanobacteriia; order Cyanobacteriales; family Nostocaceae; genus Nostoc. Next base: position 3,541 of record NZ_JAIVFV010000072.1, on the reverse strand, counting down.
TCTAATTAATGCAAATTCCTATCCTGCTGACAAGCTGACCATTAATTATGAAGTGTTTATACAATCATTAAACTCAGAAAAAGTTGCAGATGACAATTTCAAGTTAGATGCTAATGTTGCTGAAAAAATAAAAAGTGATATTTTGAAGCTACTGAAAGCTAATGATGGTCAAATTATAGTTTATATTCAAAATAAGCATAGCCTTAAGCAATTAATTACTAATATTTCCAAAGAAAGACCGAGCTTTAAGCTATATCAAGAGTATTTGGAAATACACGCTAGTTTGTCAGATAGGGAAGAAGCTGAGATTCAGAGATATCAAAATCAAGAACAAATAAAAGTAGTCTTTATGACTGCTTCAGCATCTCGTGGCTTGTCTTTCCCTAATACTAAATATATTCTGGTACAAATTCCTGGTTTCCAAATTGAGCAAAACTTAATGGAAATAATACAAGTAATTTACCGAGGAAGAGGAGGTGAACTAGATAAAGGCGATAAAAATTTGACTTTTTACTTATCTGATAAAGCAATATATTACCCTAAAAAACTTGATGAGGACGGAAACCGTTTAAGTGCTGATGAATCTGAAAAACTTGCAAATCTTTCATTGCAAGAGGCTTGCTTGAATGTACTAAATATTCTGATTATTCTCAAAGCCTCTATTATGACCAGAATTGTGGGTTCAGGACAAATAGGTAGAGAGCGATATGTTATTATTCCTATTGGTGGTAAATCAATTAGCCAAGCGGGAGAAACCTTTATTGGCTCATTGGCTACTTTATTAAGAGAAATCCGTAAGGAGTTTAAAAAACAACCAGAAGATAGCTTGTTACGAGATATTGAGCATACTTTATATGAATTACTTTCTGTTCAAAAAACTGAAGTTAGTTCTTGTTATCGAAAAGAATCATTCTCTGAAAATGAAGAAGTATCCTATTTTTCAATAGGCTTTAAAGTTTTATCTCAAATGGAGACTAGTCTTGATAAATTACTTAGTCTTCCACCGATTGAGCAAACATATGTCAGAGGAAGTTTGCTAATTGTACCGTTATCAGAAAAGCTGGTAAAGGAAACTAATTATATCGATTTAGAAAAAATTATTGACCCTGAGCGGAATGAAGACTTTATCAAAAAACTTAAGCTTTTGGTCAAATCTGGGAAGTATCCAAAACAAATTACTAGTGCTGCTTATTCTTTAATAGACTTAGCACGAACACTTTTTAGTGAGTTAGAACGTTCTCAAAAGCTCAGTCAAACTTCACGTTCATCAGACCGTTATTATGCCTTGCCTATACAGACATTTATCGCATTCCAAGCTTTTGAAGATTATTTTGAAAATGAGAGAAGAGTATCTAATCTATCTTTCAGAGATATTTTGGCTAAGTATGTTTATACACTTGCTTTAGCATACAATATTTTGCCAATTGACTCTAATTATCAAAATCTTCCCTATGTAGTATTTAATAGTGCTGCGATGGAGAAATTAGGAAAAAGCTTATTTAATGAAAATCAAATTTTTCAATCGAAGGAAATGAATATTCTCAATTTAATTCTCTCTCAATAAGATTGAGTTAGATAGTTTTGGCTACTCCACGAGTAAAATTATTGTCCGTCGCCCACAGCGGCTGATCGCAATAATGCGATCAATAAATACGCGAACCAGTTACTTTTTGCACATCCCGTCAAAAGTCAGCTTTGCTAACAAGAGCATTGTCAAGATTTACTGCAATCCTGGTGTTTGATAAACTCGGTTAGGAAAATTTTCTAAAACATCAGTTTCACTGCTACTAGACTCCTGTGCAGGTGCTACATCTTCCTCTGGTAATGGCAACATCCGCGCTGCTGACTCAATCCGTTCATGTAATGCTTGTGTTAGCGTTTTAATATCAGGAATTATCACCTGACTTTCTAAAGCAGGTTTAACTTGTGTGTCCCAAAGAGCCTCACTATCATGCGCCCGTTTTTCATCGGCTTTGGACACGGGAATAATTAAAGGATAGGGAATAGAAGCTTGTCCCTCGGAACTGTAACCAGGACTGGTAATTACGCACTTGCCTTGAGGAAATTTCAAAATTTCGTCAGCACTGATTACAGGCATTTTTTGCAAATTCTCACTCCAGCTAATTGAACGGCTCATTTGTCCGCCAAGCGATCGCCCTGTGGTACGATTTTTAATCAGCACTTCCTTCTCACCGTAGCGTTTGGAGTAATCCTCAGCCGTTTTGTAGTTACCAGGATTAAACAAAACATGGGTACCACAAGCAGAAGCGATCGCACTCCCCATCTTATCCCCATAAATATCATAAAGTTGCTCTAAACTTTGGATACCCAGAATAAAGCAGGCACCATTAGAACGATATTCATTAATCCACTGCGGTAAGCGGTCTAGCTTAATTGATGGTAATTCATCCAAAGAAATAATCAATGGGTCTTTGCGGGGACGGCTTAAATTACCGACAATCATCAAGTGCATTGCAGCCGCCAGCAGAGGCCCAACAACACTGCGGCGTTCATCATCTAGCTTGAACACCACCATCTCTCTACCTTCAAGCTTAGTGGGAATGTCCGATTTCCCCATAAATGCTCTCAGCAAATCAGCTTGGATGAAAGATGAGAAAGTACCTGCTGCTGTGGTCAAAATCCCCGAAATAGTCTTCTCTGCATCCTTAGCACTCAAAAATTGAATAAACGAAGTCGCCACCCATTCATCCAACCTTTTTGACTGTACTGCATGGTCAAGACGCTGTACAAGTTTTGGCAACCGCAGCACAGCATAAAGCATCGCCATATCTGGGTAAGGAGAACCCTTAACTAACTGTAAAAGTGCCTTAGCTAACAAGTCCCCGGCTTTAGCAAAGAACTCATCACTTTTACCACCACTGGAAGCATTGCGGTTAATCACTTGTCCAATTTCCCCCGCCATTACCCCATCGCGTGCATCACGCATATAATCCAAAGGATTGATCACACCGCTAAAGGGTTCACCGGGGGCAAATACTCGCACTTTGTAACCATAACGTGCAGCTAAGGGTGCATGGAGTCGTAGTTGGTCGCCCTTCTTGTCGTAGAGTAAAATCGGAAAACCTTGCTGCATCGCACTTTCTAACATCCGGTCTATGGTTGAGTAGGTTTTACCAGACCCAGGCGCACCTATTACCAGTGTTCCCCTTTCGGCATTGGGAAACCAAACTGTAGGTGCAGCACCAAGCATAGTTTGTATGTTAGCCAGCAACCCCCGCCATTTACCTTTTACCCAATAGCGAGGAGTTCCAGACCACAGGGTAACTTTATTGTGTTTATGCTCCTTGATTTGCTTGAGTGCTAAGTTAGTCGCTGCTAGTTTCTCGCTGATACCGGAGACTTTACCAGTGGTAATTTTTCCCTTACCAGTACCACTGATTTGCAACAACAGTATAACCCACATTCCGCACCCACAACTGTCACACCCCAAGGAGACGGATATATTTAGTACATAAGAACTATTTATTAGGAGAATTTACTAGAGCTAAATAGGAATTACTATTATTAAGCTGGATGTATA
>NZ_JAIVFV010000071.1 GCF_020829445.1 Nostoc sp. CHAB 5836 | reverse complement strand
TGGGTTTTGCGCTTGGTGCCGAATATCGCCGCGAAACGAGCAATAGCACCCCCGATCAACGTATTATCAATGGCGAAGTGAAAAGCTTTGCGGCTCAGCCGATCAGCGGCGGCGAATTTGATGTGAAATGGAAATGGCATATCTTTTGGAATCGCTGCTGTCATCCAGATAAAAGGCCAAAAAGACGGGTTTATGTTCCGCTAAAGATTGTGCTAATGTCTGTCTGGGAGGAACCAATGAACCATTGCCAGCATACACGACAAAGATGTTGCCATCATATAAATCATTATTAAGACCAGCATATGCAGGTTGCATACTTATAATCAAAAGACTTGCAAGCAACACCAGACATTTCGACAACCACCTTCGCCAGCCAGTAATTTGTTTATGTAAAAAAAGAAACTTTGTGCTATTCATCAAAAGGAACCTTGCAAGCTACTACTTGTTGTGAGTTTGTGCTGAATTTGGCAAACTGGGCTGGATATGTAATTACACCCCCGCACTATTTTTTAAGATAACGCCTACTGAGATTATCTCTCGTAAGTGGATGAAGGAGATGGGGAAGATGAGGGAGATGAGGGAGATGGGGGAGATGGGGGAGATGGGGGAGATGGGGGAGTAAATTCTTCCTCATCCTCCTCATCTCCTTTTTCGTAATGCCAAGGCTGGCTTTTTCAGCTAGGATTCGCTAAACTCACGCATATTAAATTTGCACTTTTAATTAGCAACTGCCATTCGACTAGGGTACAGATGTGAGAAACAAAATACAATTCATAGATAGAGTGCGATTGAGTTTCGCAGTGTCAGTGGCAAAAAGTGTGACGTTTATTGTGCGATGTCTTCGACGGGCTGCGCCTACGCTCCGTCTAGGTGCTGGTAGTGTATTACCAGGCGCGATCGCTCGTCGCATTGAACCCCGCCTTTTACAATTATTGAGTCAGCAAGTTAAAAACGGGGTGATTTTAATTGCTGGTACTAATGGCAAAACCACTACAGCCCTGCTTTTATGCACGATACTAGAACGCAAGGGTTTTCGCATCGCTCATAATTCTACAGGTGCAAATCTCGAAAATGGCTTGATGACGGCGCTGTTAGAAAGCACCAGTTTACTGGGGAGGCTAGATGTTGATTACGCCATTTTAGAAGTTGATGAAAATATTGTCCCAAGAGTATTAACGCCACTACAGCCGCGAATTATTCTCTGTTTAAACTTGTTCCGCGACCAACTCGATAGGTATGGGGAAGTAGACACAATTAGTAAACGTTGGACAAAAGTTATTTCTACTCTACCAGCAGAAACGGTGGTAATTCCCAATGCTGACGACCCAACTTTATCTAACCTCGGTCAGCAGTTACCCCAACGGGTGTTATTCTTTGGCTTGAATGAACCAGAGCATTATCTCGAAGCTATTCCTCACGCTGTTGATTCTATCTATTGTCCCAAATGTGGACATTCCCTAGATTACAAAGGTGTTTATTTGTCTCATTTGGGAGATTTTACTTGTCCTAAGTGTGGTTTTAGTAAAAGTAAACCGACTCTGGAAAGTAGTGAATGGTCACAAATTCTGGTTGGTTTATACAACAAATATAATACCTTGGCGGCTGCAACTGCGGCTATTGAGCTAGGAGTTGATGAAGCAACAATCAGAGATACTATTAACAACTTCCAAGCTGCATTTGGTCGGGCTGAAGATTTAGTAATTAACGGTAAACGGGTGCGGATATTATTATCAAAAAATCCTGTGGGAACCAATGAAACCATTCGCGTAGTTACTCAAAGCACAGATAAAACTACACTGCTAGTATTGAACGATCGCACACCCGATGGCACTGATGTATCCTGGATTTGGGACGTGGATACGGAGAAACTAGTCGAACGGGGAGGGACTTTAGTAGTGAGTGGCGATCGTGTCTACGATATGGCACTACGTCTACGTTACAGCCAAAAGTCCCCTCAGAGTGACTTAAATTTAATTGTGGAAGAAGATTTGCGACAAGCGATCGCTGCTGCATTAGAGCATACACCAGAGAATGAAACTTTGCATATTCTACCTACCTACTCAGCCATGCTAGAAGTGCGAGAAGTTCTGACTGGGCGGAAAATTCTTTAAATTGGTCATTTGTCATTTGTCATTGGTCATTTGTCATTGGTCATTGGTCATTGGTCATTGGTCATTAGTTATTCTCTCCCTGCTTCCCATTCCCCAAAAATATGAGTTCTCAAAATTTGGAATTAACGATAGGTTGGCTTTATCCGACGCTGATGAGTACTTATGGCGATCGCGGTAATGTAATTACTATAGAACGTCGCGCTCAGTGGCGGGGATACGATGTGAAAGTGTTACCCTTAGATCAAAATTCTACAGCCGCAGATATTAAAACTGTAGATTTAATCGTTGGCGGTGGCGCACAAGATCGCCAGCAAGAAATTGTTATGCGTGATTTGCAAGGTGCGAAAGCCGATGCTATGCGCGAAAAAATCGAAAATGGAACACCGGGTGTATTTACCTGTGGTTCCCCCCAATTGCTGGGACATTATTATGAACCCGGCTTGGGACAACGGATTGAAGGCTTAGGAATACTCGATTTAGTTTCCGTGCATCCTGGTGAAAATACGAAGCGCTGTATCGGTAACTTAGTAATTGAAGTGACAGCTTCACGTCTAGCGCGAGATTTAACAGAGATGACAGGTAGCACTCCATATTTGGTAGGCTTTGAAAATCACGGCGGACGCACCAAGTTGGGAAAAGTGGAAGCATTGGGGCGAGTGGTGTACGGTTTGGGAAATAATGGTGAAGATGGGACAGAAGGAGCATTTTATCAGAATGCGATCGCTACTTATTCCCACGGCCCTTTATTACCGAAAAATCCTTTTGTCGCCGATTGGTTAATTCAAACAGCACTGCGGCTAAAGTATCAGCAGGAAATTACCTTAGAACCTTTTGACGATAGTCTTGCTATACAAGCACGAGAAGCGATGTTTAAGCGATTAAAAGTGAGTTTACCAAGTGCTGCTGCGGCTAAAGTTTAAATTTTCGTGTTTTTCTCGTTCCCTGACTTTCACAGGGAACGCAATTCAGGAGACTCTGCTTTTTATTTTAAATTAAGAAAGGGCAAAGTATGACTCAAGCCTTAACTAAACAAGTAACATTTGATGAATTTATTGCTTGGTATCCTGAATCTTCAGACAGGCATTATGAACTACATGATGGGGTAATTGTTGAAATGCCTAAGCCAACAGGAAAGCACTCAGAGATAGCTGGGTTTATCAATGGTTCTTTATTTATTGAAATCACCCGTTTGTCCATCCCTTCTTTTATCCCTAAAGAATGCGTCATCAAGTCAGTTAATACTGATTCAGGTTATGAACCAGATGTTATTGTTCTTGATAGACAAGCTGTTAGAGATGAACCTCTGTGGAAAAAAGAATCTACTGTAAGCCAAGCGACATCAATTCCTTTAGTAATTGAGGTGGTAAGTACCAACTGGCGAGATGACTATTTTACCAAAGCAGGTAAATACGTTCGCGCAGCGTCTCGAAGAGAAGAGATGGCAATACCTCAATACTGGATTGTAGACTATCTAGGCTTAGGTGGTAGACGCTTTATTGGCAATCCTAAACAACCAACAATCTCGATTTACCAATTAATTGAAGGAGAGTATCAAGTTAAGCAATTTAGGGGAAATGACCGCATTCAGTCGCCAGCCTTACCAGAGTTGAATTTAACTGCTGAACAGATTTTACGGGCTGGAGAAGTCATGTAATTTAGATGGTTAATGTTTAAATTTTTGTATGACTTTAAAGCAAGAGGAAAAGATGACTCAAACCTTACGTAAACTAGTAACATTTGATGAATTTATCGCTTGGTATCCAGAAAACTCACAACGACGCTATGAACTGCATGACGGAGTAATTGTTGAAATGGCTCCTCCCACAGGTGATCATGAACAGATTATTGGATTTTTAGTTGGAGAAATAGTTACAGAATACAAACGTTTAAAACTACATTATTTCATCCCCAAAACAGCATTCATTAAACCGATTCAGAGCGAAGCGGCTTACTCACCAGATATACTGTTGTTGAATAACTCTAATTTAGTAAATGAACCTCTGTGGAAAAAAGAATCTGCTGTAAGGCAAGCGGCATCAATTCCTTTAGTAATTGAGGTGGTAAGTACCAACTGGCGAGATGACTATTTTACCAAAGTAGGTAAATACGAAGAGGTTGGAATACCTGAATATTGGATTGTAGACTATCTAGGTTTAGGTGGTAGACGCTTTATTGGCAATCCTAAACAACCAACAATCTCGATTTACCAATTAATTGAAGGTGAGTTTCAAGTTAGGCAATTTAGGGGAAGCGATCGCATTCAGTCACTAGCGTTCCCAGAGTTGAATTTAACTGCTGAACAGATTTTTCAAGCTGGACAAATCATGTAAAAAACTCCAAACTCCAAACTCCAAACTCCAAACTCCTTCTACTGTTCTTCACCTTTTTCCTGAAGGAGCGATCGCCAATCGGCAATTGCTTGTTCTGTCCATAGCCAATTTTTAGCTAATTTATCTACCTGAAAATTTACCGGATCATTCTTAAGCACCATTTGGCATTGTTTTCTCGCTTCTTTTATATACTCTGCTTGTTTAGTAGCAGGTTGATTAGGCGCAGATTTATACAGTCCAATGGCTAAACCAGCGTAGGAAGTTAAAGCATATTGAGACACTGTTGCTTCCAAAGGGACACGTGTAGAAGCTGTATTTTGCTCTTTGAGAGCTAAACTCAAAGCCTTAAACCAAGAGTCATTGGCTCGGTTGAGATTGCCTTCTGCGTAGTAGGCAAATCCCAACGCATTATTATACAAAAGCGAATCCGGTTGAGCCTTGACAGCAGTTTCCCAGTAACGACGGGCATCATCGATGCTATAGTTATTGTCTCCAGTTTGGATGGACTGCCAAGCTAATCGTCCTTTATAAAAGTTGACAGATGGATCGTCAACTTGTTTATTGGGAATTAGTTTAAGAGCAGTTTCCGCCGCAGCTAGTGCGCCACGATTAAGTAATTCTTCTACAGCCAACAACCCACCTTGCAAGTCGCCCTGGCTCAACTTTTGCGTAGCGCTGGCGGTGACAATTCCAGTGGCTGCTGTCTGTAAGTCGATATTTTGCTGCTTTTGAATGGCTAAAGACTGGTTGGGAATTTCTGGTATTTTAGGCAGAGTTGCTTGGGGTCGATTTTGCCACCACCAATTTAAAGCGATCGCAGCTGCTAACGCACTAATTCCCACAATACCGACAATCGGCCACAGATGACGGCGACGGGTACGAGGTCTTAATGGGGGCGGTTGTGATACCTGCGGCGGGCTATACCTACGCGAAAAATTAGAATTTTCCCAATTTTCTTCCAAGTTCTTAGCAGTTGGAGGTGGTGCTGCTGCGACTTCTCCCCACAAATCTGCTTCCTCTTGCAAAGAAGTCATTTCCTCTGAAACTTGGTTTTCCTGAAGACTATTTTCGCGAATTTGTTGATCCGGTTCAGTTGAAAATTTTTGGTTATCTAACTGACGAAATAAATCCGAAACTATCGCAGAATCTTCTTCATAACTTGGGTCATCATACTCAATTTCATCAACTAGATCACCCCAAGTATCTTCACCTAGCCAGTCCAACCCAGAAGCGTCATGGGCCAAACTAGAAGGAATCATATCCTCCATTCCTAAAGGCATCTCGGGATCATCAGCCATCGGAGAATACATCGTGGAAGTTGCCCCTAAAAGCGAACTATATTGATTTAGGGACTCTGCACTTTCAGATAACTCACTTTCCTGGCTCAAGAAACCGTCAGATTCTGGCTGAAGATATAAAATCGGTAATGCCCAGTACATCTGGTGAGAACCATAGGCAGAAATTAATCCTTGGCGCACCCGACTTACGCACAAATCTACTGGATATCCCTGATTCAAGTTGCGGTAAAACAATTGTGTGAGGGTCAACGCCACTTCGTCAGGAATCCGTTCTGACATAGCCAAAACGCTTCTAATTCCCCGCTTCACCAAACTTTCTGCCAAGTTACGCTCACCAGTATCTCCAGAGGCATTAGACGCGGCTGTATATGCTCCCAAGCAGGAGTTAAACACTGCCATTTGAATATTATTATTGACGAGCAAACCTGCCAAATCGTCCCCAGTCAAGATTTCTGTTAAGCCAGTTCTGCGACTAACAAGATAAATTTCTCCGCCATTAGCACCTAAGTTACTATGACCAGAGTAATGTAGAACGTGGTATCTGCCTTGTTCTAAGGCTTGCGTCAGTTCTTCCCGTCCTGGTTGGTCTAATACAGTGAGCTCAATTTCTGGAAAATGACTGTTACCTTCAGCAAGTCGTGATGTTTGACGGTGAAGTTCAGCTTGCAGTTTAGTCGCTTCCTGTTTCTGTAAGTCAAGGTGGACTTGATCTGAGGGAGAAGCAATGACCATCAATACTTTCACACCACCTTGTTCTTGTGGTATGGGCATATTTCGCGTAGGCGTAGCCCCCCGCAGGGATCGCATTGGGGAAGCCCCCAAAATTCCACTTTGGAAACGAGAAAAAGCGACATAAGGCCCAGTAGCCAGAGGGCGATCGCCTGCGTGCATCACTTCCCAAGGCAGACGAGCCAACCTAGTGTCTTTTAGCCCCAAGCGTAAGCGTAGTACTTGTTGGTGGTTTTGGGCAATACCTTGAGCGGTAATCCAACTATCTCTGAGAGTGCCTTGAAATAGGGCGTTATAGAATTGTTGACCCAACGCCACTAAATTAACAGAGTTTCTGGCGATATTGCTTTCATGACCGCCAGAGGCGAACGGATCTCCCTGCAACACCGACTTCAACGGGTCATTCATCAAATGCCCAGCAGCCATCAACCAATCAGCTATAGGCCAAGTCACCAATTCTTCTGCCAATGGTACCCCAGGCGCGACTTGTTCCGTCCGCACCAAGTAGTCATTTTGCCCTACTGGGGTTACGGAAATATGGAATTCCTGGGTCACAACTTCTCCTGTTCGCCTCCTACATCTGGTTTGAAACGCGAAAGTTTCAACTCGATTTTTCCCTTTCTCTGATCACTTAGATGCATCCCACCCCTGAATGTTTCTGATTCAGTACCGTTTTGGTTTTTTTGCTTTTACAACTTTATCCGGATCGGATCACTTCGGTCTAGAACACTTAATTGGTAGATGCACCTTGATCTTCAACTCCCCTAGTTGGCTAACACCCACTGGGGGTTTTTTTTTAATTTTGGCAAACAATCGCAACTTTTAACGCAGATATTCTCTACCAGAAAATAGTGCTTATAGCGGTTCTCGACAAGCGTGAGGTACAATTTTGATTTCACTTCTATTCCTCTCTTCCTTTAAGGAGAGAGGTAACGAAATTGTTCTCCCTTCCCGCAACGGGTTGGGGGTTAGGTCTATTTGCATACTTGTACCTCACCGGATTGAAAATGGCTATAATCCTAGAATACTTGATTGATAGATCGATGTAAGTAAGTCGGCAAGAATAAACCAAACTATATTACGAAACGTAAACACACCTTAAACCCTTATAAATGACGAAGGACAAATGACAGCCTTAGCTAGTTAGCTTTATTTGCGTCGCTCTACTTACCTTGATCTTTAACTCCCCTAAGCCAGTTAATAACCACTGTTGTTTTTTCGACACATCACTTTTCTCATAAATTTATCCGGAGCATGGTGGTTAAACCTAGAACATTGAAGTGGTAGATGCACCCTGATAACTAGCTCCCCTGGTAGGCTAACACCCACTGGGGGTTTTTTTAAGAAGAAATTATTCACAAAACTTAGGTTTTGTCAAGATAGTAGCTCTACTGAAAAAGGGGAACCCTAAGAGCAAACTTTTTCAACTTGACACACTGCTAGAAACTTCCAAAAAATAAATTATCCAAAATTATTTGTACATTTGTAGGGCCGCAAGGGCCATTGGTGTCAACTTAACCTAAAAGCTAGTGTAAATAAGTTGGTGCGAAAAAAACAATTATGTTACGAAACGTAAATATGATTAAAACCCTTACTAACGACCAATGACAAAGGACAAATGACAGCCTTAGCAACTTAGCTTTAATTGCACCAACCTACTTAGAACAATCTTTTAGAGATTGTCTCGTTCCCAATATCTGACTGGGAAGCCGCCGCCTCTTGACTTGCGGCAGCAGCCCAATGATATCCATTTCCAGCCTATGGCTAGAAACGAGGTTTTAAAAGAGTTTGAGGTGAAGTTGCCACGTATGCGCAAGATATTTCGCCCCTACTATGGGATGCTTTTCACTGTAAGTTACCAAAGCAGTAATCATCCCTGACACACCCATTTTGTAAGGCAGCGCACTGGTTATTTAATTGGTAGGCCTGTCCTCATAACTAACCCCTCTGAGGTTTTTCCTGATAAGCAAACACTAGCAACTTCAACCTCTGCTAATTTATCCGGTAGTGACCCATTTACTTTAGAAAAGATTATTAGTAGATGCACCCTGATAACTCACTACTCCTAGTAGGGTAACACCCACTGGGGGTTTTTTCTAGTTGCCTAGGCGTAGCCCGTCGTAGATACGGCCATTAACCCTGATTTTGACCGTTTTTTCCCGAAGATACTGGCTGCCCCTAGAAAAGATTACTGGTAGATGCACCCTAATAACTCACTTCCCTAGTAGGGTAACACCAACTGGGGTTTTTTATTTAAAAAAATAACTGAACCTTTGTACAAATTGATCCGGAGTATGGTGTTCAAGCAGAGAACATTTAATTGGTAGATGCACCCTGATAACTAACTCCCCTGGTTGGCTAACGCTCACTGGGGGTTTTTTTTGGCGTAGATGGGTAGCGGCTTGTCGTTAGAGGATGTTTTAAAAGTCCTCTTGTCGGTAACAGAAGGTTTTAGATCCCCCTAAATCCCCCTTTTTAAGGGGGACTTTGATTTCGGTTCCCCCCTTAAAAAGGGGGGCTAGGGGGGATCGAAAAGTGCCTAAAGTCACAGTGAAAAACTTTTCAAACAACCTCTTAGACATCACCCTCGCATTTCCTGATATATAACTCGAATGCCCCACTACTCTTGTTGCTAGTACTATAGGAATCCGGTTTGATTTTTGAACAAAATTAGTATTTGTAGGGTGCCGTACTTTCTGCGCTAACGCACCAAACCCTTAAGAATGGTGCCATACTTTCTGCGCTAACACACCCTACGTATATTTTCAAAAATCAAATATGAGTCCTATAGTAGACTTTGAGTATCCTCCTGTTGACAGAATAGAGCATAACCTGCTCACTGAATCCCTGAATCGCTTTCTTTTTATTGTGAGCTAGAGATGCCACTGCAAAATGATTGCTATGATATTTAATCAAATTCTTAATTTTTTTTCTATATTTTGACTTTTAATCAAGTTTGGGGTTTAAGTTGCATAGCCTAAGAGGATGTTTTAAAAGTATTTTTCGTCACACCAAAGCCTCCCAAACCCTACTATACTTTGCGACTTTTCAAACATCCTCTAAGAGTTCCCTATCTCTACGAGTGATTCAGAAATCAAATCGGACTGCTATAAAAAAAATTGCAATTTCTTAGCTAGAATTAGACGGTATTTCTCTGCTAAAAAAGCGGTCTAAAATTTCTGATTTTTGTTCTAAATTGAAGTTGTCATAACAATTTTCCGACTTCTCAACTAGCCCGGATTCTTTGAAAGTCCCGAAATGAGAATCTGGGTTTTCAGTTAGAGTTTTTTGTCTATCAGGAGAATAGGTAAGTATTTCTACTCGATGATCGTTCTTTGGATGCACCAGCTGCATCAATAAATCCATTGCTACATTTGGCAAAAGACGGCACGTATAATTTACAAAAAAATCAAAAGTTATATTGCCTAGACGGATGCGATCGCCATCTTTGAGTTTGATCGGCTCAACAGCGCGATCGCCATTCACAAAGGAGCCATTGCTACTGTTGAAATCAATTAAGTAAAAACCCTGATTGTCAAGATGTTGAATAGCAGCGTGGCGACGAGACAGATGGCTATCAGGAATGCAAATACCACTGCTGCGATTCCGACCGATCGTCCAGATCCTCTGTTGCTGTCGTAAACTTTGAGTCTGATTGTCGCACAAGTTAGTCATCAAATAAACAGCAGCATTTTCCACTACAGCGTGTACGTAATAAATCTTCGCTCTCAGTAACGACGGTTGAGATAGGTTTTCTAGCTGAAGAATTTCATCTAGAAGGCTGCTGTGGTGTTCATACAGCTTAAGGAATACCTGATATAAAGTTAATCGCCGTTGTACTTCCGTTTGTGCAAAGTCAGTCATTATAGGTAAACCTTGTACTACCTGATTTCGGTTGTGAATATTCTACTTCAGCCAACAATCAGGGATAATTGATTTTTCGCTTTCCGCTACCATCTGAAAATTGGAGTGGCTTAAGAGCGTTATCTTCTACAACTTTTATATCCGAGATTCCCTGTTGTTTTTAGCCACAAAAAGCATGGAAATATATTTTAAAAAAAATTACGATGCTTTATTGTTTATTGTAAATAATCATTTCTTATTTTTAACATATAGAGATTATAAAGATTTTATTAAAAAAAGCAATTATCTGGATACTTTGGGAAATCACTGGATATTTTCTAATATTTTTGAGAGCGAAGGCTATCCATTCCCCGTTTCGGGAAGAGGAATGGAAGTGGGGTTTTAAGAGTAAGTTGCACATCGCGTTACTTTATAAGGCTCTTATGCAATACTGCGTAGGTTTTGGCAAAAAAATAAAAAATTTGTAGGTTGGGGAGCCACTGCGTTGGGCGGGTTCCCCGACTTGAAGCACGTGGCGTTTGAGGAACGAAACCCAACCTACAAATATTAAAAACCTACGCAGTATTGAGTCGGGGAACCATTAAAACTTTGAAATCACAACAAGCCTCGTTTACCATTAGGACGCACAGTCATCCAATTTGTTTTTGCTAGTGCTAGCTGCTCATCAGAAATTTTGGCACTGGTGAGATTAGCACCACACAGATTAGCTCCTCGAAGATTAGCATTGTTGAGATAAGCATTGCTGAGATCTGCGCCTCGCAGGTCTGCCCCTTCTAAATCAGCATGGTTAAAATATGTTTTGCTCAAATTAGCATCCTTAAGATTTGCCCAACTGAGACTGGCTCTACCAAAGTCACTATTGTGGAGATTAGCCCCTTGGAGATTGGTTTTTTGGAATTTAGCGGAATGGAAATTTGTTTGGGATAAGTCAGCACCTTGCAGATTCAGCAAACTTAAATTGTGTAGGGCAAAATCGCGTCTTCCCTTCTGATAGGCGGTTAACAAAGCTTGGGTATCTAATTTACGCTCAACTTGAGAATTTTGAACTCGTGAATTATTAGTGTTGCTATTAGCTAAACTCGGTGATTTGGCCATCCCAGAACCCTGGTGTAATCCAGCCGCTTCGGCAGCCTTGGCTCGTCTAGCACGAATTGCAGCCGCTACCTGTGCCACTCCTAAACTAGTACCAGCAGCAGAAGAGTTGTTACATAAAACAGCAGAATTTTCCGGGTTGTTGTATGTTCGCTCTTTAGCTCCACTATCAGATTTAATTAGTAAACCCTTTGCTAAACTCTCTAAGTATGGTTCTATTTCCAATGCTCTGAGAACTTCTGTGGCTGAGTGATACCGATTACGTACAGACACCTCTAACATTTTGCGCAACACATTGCTCAAGTGGTCACTCACTTGCACAAGCTGCTGCCACATGATCTCACCAGTGTTGGGATTGTAATCTAAATCTTTAGGAGTTTTGCTAGTCAGTAAATAAATGCATGTCACTCCCAGTGCATAAATATCACTGGCATAGACTGGACGCATAGCCATTTGCTCTGGAGGTGCAAAACCAGGCGTACCAATGGCATATGCAGTTAATGCTGTCTGTCCCGATTGACTTAACGCACCTTGACTGATTTGGTTTTTGACGGCACCAAAGTCAATGAGTACCATTCTGGCATCTTGAGTGCGGCGAATTAAGTTGGCTGGCTTGATATCACGGTGAATCACCTTTTGATCATGAATGTATTGCAGCAGTGGCAAAATCTCGCTCAAAAATTGCTTGACTCCAGTTTCGGTGAAGATGCCATTAAGTTTGACCTCCTCCTGCAAGGTATCACCACTGATGTATTCTTGAATTAAGTAGAATTGCCCATGATCTTCAAAATAGTCTAATAATCTTGGTACTTGGGGATGATTGCCAATCTTACCTAAAGTTTTGGCTTCTCGCTCAAAGAGTTCTCTGGCCATCTGTAAAACGTGTGGGGCGCTTCCTGATGGGCGTAATTGCTTGATTACGCAACTGGGTTCTCCTGGTAAGCCTTGATCATAGGCTAAGAAGGTTGCTCCAAAGCCACCCTGACCTAATGATTTAATTACCTGATAGCGATCGCGCAACAGTAGTTGCGAGCCACAAGACTGACACCTTTGGCTATATGCCAAATTTTCTGGATTGAGACAGGTAGGATTTAAGCAGTAGCTCATGCACTGTCAACTCGCTGCACGAATAATCACGGGGACTGTTATGTTCTGTTTCAATTATTTAGATATTGATCAACTCTTGCAAGGTAATTTTTGCTGGAAATCCTTTGAAGAGTTTTTAAAGTCTAACTTAAATTACGTAAAGCGATCGTGAAAACAAGATCATTTATTACATTTAAACTATTAAACAGGATTTAGGCTACCTTATACTAAGTAGCAACCCGTAATTCCTAATGACGCTCTCTTAATGTCCAACGCCAATTGAGGCCACTTGCTCTACTTGGAGAGAAGTCGGAGCGGCGGTTTTTGCCGGAAAGGTAATCAACCACTTAAAAAACCTAGCTGTCGAGAGAAAAAGCACGCTTACCTTGATAATTGAACGCCACTTGCTACAACGGAGGGAACCTCCGCAACGCAGTGGCTCATCTATGTGGTTCTACTGCATTGTTCTAGTTTCCTCCTAGCAGTAGGTAAAAGATTCATAGGGGCTAGACAACTCAGAATTTTGGAACAAATTGTTTCAAGTAAAACAGGACTTGCCGTGGAGAATCCCACCTCTGATCTAGATGACGCAAGGACTTCTTCGTTAAGTGGTTTCGTTGAACCAAGAATCCCCGTCGATTTATCGCGGGGAGTGTCAAAATCGTCTCCATTAGTCCTTTCCATTAGTCCTTAGGAAACTATTAGCTGGCTTTCATGTTCACACTAATCAGCTGTTCGATAAGTGCAAAAACATCACTGCGGCTGAGTTTCTCTTTACCATTAGCAAGGGCATCAAGAGTGCCATTAGCTAAGGTTAAGGGAATTTGGCAAAAATCTAAGGCTGGGCCGTTAGGAAGGTCTTTGGTGTAAGCTTCTGCCAGTACTAGATTGCGCCTAGCATACTCTTGCATATTTTCTGCACTCCAACCCTGTGGGAAGAAGTCTACCCCGCGACCTAAATCTTCAGTATGGTTACGCAGGATATTAACTGCTTGTAAGCCTCGACCAAACCCAATGGCCTGGGTACGGTTAGTTTGGGTTCCATCGTACCAAGTCCATAAGTCCGACAGCAATAGTCCCACTGCACCTGCAACCCCAAAGGTATAACGATCCAAATCAGATTCTGTGTTAATTTTCCAGTTTTTTTCTGCCCAATAAGCCATGCGGTCTGCCATTGCAGCAGTGGCATCCCAAATTCGAGGTGCAATGCTGTCTGGCGCTAGCAGCGACCATTCTCTAATGCTCATAGTGACTTCTTCCAATGAATTCTCATACCCACTAAATCCTGCAAAAAAAGCATCGATCGCAAAGCCATCAACCCCCGCCTGTAATGTCAGGCTAATGGTTCTTAACAGCTTCACTTTAGTAGCGTTATCTAATTCGGGATGATCTTCAATTTCATCAATGGCACGCATACACAAATATGCTGATGCTACTGCTTCTTGCAATCCTGGCGGTAAAAGACTAATTGGGATATAAAAAGTTCGGCTAGTTTCTTTGAGGATTTGCAATGCATCTCTACGTAAATTCATGTTTTCACTCCCCGCTTGATTTTTGCACCACATGAAGTTTGCAGTTTTTTGATGATACTGGATATAGTTTTGACTAAACCTTAAAAACTATAGACTATAAGATACGCTAGTATTTCATCTAAAAATTAATAGTTTTTGGTGTTGCAATTAACAAAACTCTCAAATTTGTCAAAGTCTAGTCTAGTATAAAGGTTTTTGGTTGCCAAAATGTGTAAGGTGTTGTTTGAGACAGCTTTCATAATCTTTTAGTGTAGATATAAATAACTATGGTAATATTTGGTTGAATATTGCTAAATTTTTCCATGATAAAACATTTATTTTCGGGATTTAAAAGTGTTTTAAGTCTCCGTTAATCTGACTAAACAAATTGCAATTATTGTATATATAAAGACAATTCAGTAAAATCTGTATGCATCTTTAGATGCGTACAGAGCATTGCCGAACAGTTAGGTTAAGTTTCAGCATTTTTCAGGTATTTACACCACAACTGAGATGAAAAGGCGCGACAAATCACGTCTGTACTAGGGAGAGACGCTATTTATCACGCAATACAGTTGGGTTAAGGCTAAAACTCAATACGCTTGGCTTTGTGGATAATTGTAGGTTGGGTTGAACTCTAGTGTTACCCAACAAACGCCCGTTGTAGGTTGGGTTTCGTTCCTCAAACGCCACGTGCTACCCTGCGGGAACGCTAAAAGCGAACAAGTCTCTTAACCGCAAGGGCGCAGTGGCTCCCCAACCTACACATTTTTATTTTTTGGGCTTAACCCAAGCGTATTGGGCTAAAACTCAATACAGTTCAGTTAAGCAATTTTTTTCCTTCTCTTTCTACTCTCTGCGTCCTCTGCGCCTTGGCGGTTCGTTAAAAAATTGACTTGGATAACAGAGTTTTAGCCTTAACTGAACCGTATTGGGCTAAAACTCTGTTACAAAGTCAATTTTTTAACGTAGACGCAAAGCGGCTTGCCGCAGGCTACCGCCTTCTCTTCTTAGGCTGACGCCAACGCGCAGTGTAGGAAGAGAAGAGGACTGCGATCGCACTTCCAGTCCCTTTGAACGGTTAGGTAAGCACAATCTATTTTCTGAAGCGATCGCCTTGAACTTGATGACAAAGGAACTATGATTACCAAGTTCAAATGCTGCATTAACCCATCCGACAAATGAATAGCACTTACTTAAGCAAAAGTTGCTGCCCAGATCTCTGACTTATTGAAGAAGTCGGGGATCTAAATCCAGCTTAAGTAAGTGCCATTTTACCACCTCAATTGAGACACCTACTCGTCAATTTGACCAACGCGGCGGATATTCAAGATATCGCTCATTTTCTTAATTTGGACGAACACTTGCTCTAGTTGAGAGCGATCGCGTATATCTATTCCTAAGTCTATCAATGCAGGTTGACCAATAGAGGTTTTCACCTGAGCGTGGCGGACATTAATCCCTTGGTCACTCAACCGTGACAAAATATCCTTTAGCACCCCTACGCGGTCAAGGGCTTCAATTTGAACATCCACTGGGTACGTGTGCGGACGACCACTATTTTCGGCGGCTGGGTTCCATCTAACTGGTACTAAGCGCTCATACTCCACAGTCTCCAGATTATGGCAGCCTTGGCGATGAATTGAAATCCCCCTACCTCGCGTCACTACACCAATAATTGGTTCGCCAGGAATCGGGGTACAACACCCAGCTAAATAATACACCAAACCTTCTACCCCAACAATTGGCGAATCTGTGGAACGTGAAGTAGTTGGAGGTAGATCTCGCAAACTTTTTGATGTAGTTGGTTCTTTGGGGATAAATAGCGGCACAGTGGAAACTGGTTGTTGTCCCTTCGCCACTTCTCGCCAACGATTTAGCACTAGGTTCAAGGTAATTTCACCGTAACCCAAACCAGCGAGTAAATCTTCCACGCTGTGGTAGTTACACTTTTCGGCGACAGTCCCCATCGCATCGGACTTTAGCAGACTATCAAAACCAGTTTTACCAAGTTCCTTTTCTAACAATTCCCGTCCACGGGCGACATTTTCTTCTCGGCGCGATCGCTTGTACCATTGTTTTATTCGATATTTTGCCGCCGAAGTCCTGACAAAGTTCAACCAATCCAAACTCGGATGGCAGTTCTTTTGAGTCAGAACCTCTACAATATCGCCATTTTGTAGCCGCGTTGACAGTGGTACTATTCGCCCATTCACTCGCGCCCCTGCACAATGGTTTCCCACTTCGGTATGAATACGATAAGCAAAATCTATACTCGTAGCACCAGGACTTAAAGGGACAACATCCCCCTTAGGGGTGAAGACATAGACATCATCTTCAAATAGATTGTCTTTAACGCTATCAAGATATTCTTGTGCATCCTTGAGATCAGTTTGCCATTCCAGCAGTTGCCGCAGCCAAGTAAACTTGTCATCTGTCCCTGTCAAATGGCTAATACTAGAACCTCCTGTTTCTTTGTACTTCCAATGGGCAGCAATCCCATACTCGGCGATATGATGCATTTCTATCGTCCGAATTTGCACCTCTAAAGGACGACCAGTTAGGCCAATCACCCCAGTGTGCAATGACTGGTAACGGTTAGGCTTTGGCAGTCCAATATAGTCCTTAAATCTCCCAGGAATTGGCCGAAAAGCATCATGAACCACCGCCAACGCCCGATAGCAATCCTGATTGGTTTGAACAATAATCCGCAGCGCAGCCAAATCGTAAATTTCATGAAATTCCTTTTGCTGGCGGTGCATTTTTTGATAAATGCCATAAAGGTGCTTGGGACGACCACTGATATCCTGAAACTGGATTCCGGCTTGCTGCAAACGTTCTCGCAAAATATCTGTAGCTTTAGCCAATTTCTCTTCTCGCGCCGTCCGTTTTTCGGAAACAAGGTCTTGCATTTGGCGAAAAGCTTCCGGTTCCAAATATTTAAAAGCCAAATCTTCCAGTTCCCACTTAATCCGCCAAATCCCCAAGCGATTAGCTAAAGGTGCAAAGATATCTCGCGTTTCTTGGGCACTGCGGCGGCGACTGGCTTCTGACATATATTGTAAAGTTCGCATATTATGCAAACGATCTGCCAATTTCACCACAATTACCCGAATATCTTGCGCCATTGCCAAAAACATCCGCCGGAAGTTTTCGGCTTGACTTTCGGTTTTGCTAGTGAAATTGATTTTAGAAAGCTTGGTGACACCTTCGACCAATTGGCGCACTTCTGGGCCAAAGCGTTCTTCTATTTCTTGGCTTGTAACTTCTGTATCTTCAACGACATCGTGGAGAAATCCAGCTGCTATCATCGCAGCACTACCTCCCAAGTCATGGAGCAAGTCAGCCACAGCAATGGGATGAGCAATATATGCTTCTCCCGATTTGCGGTTTTGACCTTGATGGAGTTGGTAAGCAAATTCAAATGCTCGACCAATCAACACTGCATCACTATGCCTTCGGTCATCTTCATCTGCGCCGCTACAACTTGTCGATGACTCCTTCAAACATTTTTTTAACCATTCGGGAATGGCAAGATCAACTGATGAATTTATCGCTATACTGCTCATAAAATTGGGTTTAGAGAGGATTGGTAGATAAGTGAATGATAAGTAAAACTAGCAGCATCACCCTGAAAAGATGCTGTCTCTGGAAGAAGCAGTATCAGGATGATTCTCCAATTAGCGTTAGCGAACGCTACCGCGTCTCGTAGAGAGGAACAAGGGTGTCTGGTAGTCATCCAGTTTGAATTTCAAGGATCATAAAAAAAGAAAATCCATTGATGGCAAACAAAGCCTCAAACTATGATTTGAGGCTTTTAGTGCTAATCAGCGCTTAAGAAAGCTTATTGTAGAAGAAAAATTACTTGACATTAATACTATCTTAACTAGCACTGGATGTCTTTAAACCCTGAGAAATATCTGGCACTCGTAACCTTGCTAGAGCAATTACGCTCCGATGCCACAACTACACAGATAGCTGCACCCGAACTAAGACGGCGTGTAGCCTCGTTGCAGCAATTTTTTGGGCAACAGATTGTGCCTTTGGCTGATGTTGGCGAACCCTCTTTGCAAGGAGAAGACTCGCGAGTGCAGTCTTATCAAACCGAGATGAGCAAACAATTGCGCCTGTTGGAAATAGATGTGATGTTTTTCCAGGGAGCGCGGCAAGCATCTACTGCACAAACGAGACTTCAAACGATTAGCGATCGCTTGACAACCCTCATTCAATACTGTAATGCCATTCTGCAACCAGAAGCGGAGGGAGAAAAATAACAATTGTTCACCTTTTTCTCTAATTAGTCAATCATCCCATTTATGAACTATACTGGAAAGTTATTTTGCTAACAAGATGGGAATAGAAAATGGGGAAGAAGAATACTCAATCCGACTCCCTTCATAAGAAGATTCATTGTGCGGCGGATATAAGCTCCTACTAGACATAGGAGTGAAAAAGAATCTAGAGACGTTGCATTGCAACGTCTCTACAAGAGTTGCAGGTATGGCCATTGGTCACTAGGGGTAAGGGACTTCCAAATAAAAAAATACTCAAAAAAACTCTCTCCTCCTGATTTCTCTGTGTTCTCTGTGGCTCTGTGGTTCGTTTACTTGGGTAATTTATTTCTTGGAAGTCCCTAAAGTAAATAGCGATCGCATCCTTATTTGAAATTCTTTGATGGCAAAACTACGTAATAACACGGTTCTTACATAATTTTTAATGTATTTTAACCATATCTGTCGTCCGGGTACAGCAACGCTGTGCCCTTACCCCGTGGTCTATTTACCTGAAAATAGCTGTAAAGTTTTGAGCGCTAAACAATGGGCAACTCAATACTAAATTCAGTTCCCCAAGCGAGATCAGATATCACATTAATTCGACCATCATGGCTCTCGATGATTTGGTAAGAAATCGATAATCCTAATCCTGTCCCTTTGCCGACTGGCTTAGTGCTGAAGAAGGGATTAAATATCTGATGATGAATCTCGGTAGGGATTCCGCTACCGTTATCCTTGATGCGAATTCTAATGTAGCGATCGCTTAGTTTGTCGGTGCGAATCCAGATCCGACTAGGATAATTTTCCATTGCTTGGGGCGATGACCTACGGTCGGTTGCAGACCATCGCAGTTGTTCAGCTTCTTCTAAAGCATCGATTGCATTATTCAGGAGATTCATAAACACTTGATTGATTTGCCCAGGAGAACAGGAAATCCAAGGTAATTCTCCGTATTCCTTAATCACTTCAATAGCAGAATGGCGATCGCTAGGGTTAAGGCGACTTTGTAAAATCATCAATGCAGCCTCTAAACCCTCATGAATATCAACCACCTTGAATGTTGCTTCGTCTAATCGAGAGAAGTTTCGCAAAGATTTAACAATCTCGCTAATACGCTGGGAACCTGTCTGCATTGACTGGAGTAATTTTTTAATATCTTTTTCAATAAAATCAAGATCCAGGGCTTTAGTTTCCTGCTCAATCACTAGGCCCGGATTGGGATATTCTTGTTGATAGAGGTGAATCAGTTTCAGTAAATCATCATAGTATTCACTGGCATAGGTCAGATTTCCATGAATAAAGCTAACCGGATTATTAATTTCATGGGCAATCCCTGCGACTAAATGTCCTAGCCCAGACATCTTTTCGGTTTGGACGACTTCAAGGGCATTTTGCAGTTTGATCAGAGTTTGTCTTAAAGTTTCATTTGATCGTGAGAGTTCTACCTCAATGCGTTGGCGCTGTTGAATTTCTTTACTCAGCGCATGAATTTGTTGGTTAAGCAAAACGAATTCATTACTCGTTCGCTTTTCTAACCGCAGTAAATTGATGGCTGGACTTTCTAGCGATCGCGGTTGGATCACAGCTCCTCTAGCACAACAAGGAATTTCCTCTCCCTGATCTTGATGGATGGTTAAAGCCCCCAAAATCATTTGACGACTTTGGGAGCAAACTCGAAGATAGTCGATGATCTTCTCTGAAGAATCAGTGACAAACTCGGTAAGATGTTGACCAATGAGTTCTTTACTCGTCTTGCTAAAGAGTCTGACAGCAGGTTGATTGACTGCCAACATTTCACCTGCGCTAGTCACAAGAAGCAGAGGTTCTGGTAAAATCTGGGCAAACGCTAAAAACTGATCAGGTGTCATCGATGTTGAACTATTGAAGCAGGGATCTTTACCATTGCTCGTAGCACTGATGGGGCAAAATTGAAGAGATTAAACTATGCTTTGAGGGATCAACTTCACCCGGTATACATTAGACATCTGGTAGAAATTAAATATGCGTTACCCAGAACCCTTGTAGGACGTAGCAGTGCTACGTCAAAACAATTCTTTTTCACTCCTATGTCTATTAGACATCTGGTAGAAATTAGGTTTTCACCTAGACAGGATAAGGGTTTGAGATTCTTTTTCACTCCTATGTCTATTACAGGGAGAGGGTTGTAGTCTGCAAATGTCCCCCTCCCTGTTACTATCCTTTGAAGTATTCTTGTCCTGCAAAGTCTTCTAATACTTTGCTAGGTTTGAGATAAATGACGATTTTGCATTCCTGAGCGCCTTTGGCGATCGTCTCTTGTAACTCGACTCTAGCGTAGCCGAGATTGTCGGCTGCGATCGCGCCAAAAATATTAGATGTCATGACACACATGGCTTCCCGCCCTTGTACCTGCTCTGCAAAGGGGCATCTGCGGTTGCCTAAAACGATCTTCTCATCAGTTTCTTCAATCACGTAAAAGTCGCCTTGAATCCGGCGTTTCCAATCTACGAGGACGGTAGTTACCTGCTCCCGAGAAAGATTTGACAGTTGCAAAGCATTCTGGTAGAGTTCATTGACCTGTTGACCTGTTCGATAGCCAACCACATTCAAAAAGCCTGCCGCCTGTTCAATCCCAACGACATCTTGTAAGGTTCCAGCCAATTCTCGAATCATTGTACGCAGAAAGTGATCGCGCTCAATCGGTAATTCCAAGGATTTTATTTGGTTTTCGAGCAAAGATACGTCAACCATGATGGTGTTATTTTCTGGATGTTTAGCTAGGACAAGCATCAATGGCGCTTAGTTAAACGAAAGTCAGTGAAACACCAAAATCCTTTAATTAAATACCATGTATACCTATAATAGTTTTCCCTAACTGTGTACAAAACTCACATCAACTTTAGATGGAATAGCACTAACTCTATAGGACAATACGGTTCACAAAAGGGCTGAAACTCTTTTTTTTTTTACGTAGACGCAAACGCGAGTGCGTCTGGTAAGAGTTGCGGCTTGCCGCAGGCTACCACTCCAGGCGCAGAGAACACAGAGAGAAGGAGAAGAAGGAAATGCTTAACCCAAGTGTATTGCTTTATAGGACTTACACAAGTGTCACAAAAAATAAAAGCTTTTAGTTTGTAGTCAGGGCTACCCTACGGGAACGCTCCGCGAACAGCCCTGACATATGTGGAGCAGAAAAGTAAAAGCCCCGCTCAAAACTGACCGGGGCTACGTGAAGTCTTATTGCTAAAATTAGAAATCTTTATCTTAGAAAAAGTTCATTATTGTAATAATGCTGACACTGGTCAACATCATTAGGGCGCCCATAATTATAGATTCGCCCAAAGGATTGCGGGATTTTGAATTGTTCATTATCAGTAAAATCCTTTTTATTAATTGTTCCTTAACCATATCAAAATCAGTATAAATATTTATAAAAGCGCTGCGAAACTTAAATTTACGTAAAGTTTCTTAGTAAATACTGTTATTTTTACTTAGGTATTCCTTTTGACTGAATATTAAAAATAGGACAACCCCCAATGCCCCATACTTCTCTACGAGAGGCTGGGCCAACGACAAAGCTAAGTATCCCATGCCCCATGCTCAACACCCATAATGTAGTAATTCCCGAACCAAATAATTACCTTATCTCCGAGCGGAATACGCGCCTTTTTGGGGTAAGATAAATCTTAATCAAGGTAAAAATATTTGAATAGAAGATTATCATGACAGTCTCCACGGCATCTAGAAACCAAGCGATCGCTTTTGACTTAGAAAAATTAAATGAGCAATTTGAAACTGCCACTCCCAAAGAAATACTGGCATGGTCTATAGAAAATATCCCAACGGGACTGGTGCAAACAAGCGCCTTTAACGTGGATGACATGATAATTACTCATATTCTTTACACTGAACTGAAGCATCCCGTTCCTGTAATCTTTCTCGACACCTTACACCACTTCCCTGAAAGCCTAGAATTGGTAGCCAAAGCCATACAAATCTATAACCTGGATCTGCAAACTTTCAAAACTCCAGATGTAGACACCCGCGAAGCCTTTGAAGCCAAATATGGCGACAAACTCTGGGACAAAGATATTGCCAAATTCCACCACATTACAAAAATTGAACCACTGCTACGAGGTCTAGATGAACTCAACAGTGTGGCTTGGATTACCGGACGCCGCCGTGACCAAGCAGTAACCCGTGCAAATATGCCCATATTTGAATTAGACGGTAAAGGTCGGCTGAAAGTAAATCCTATAGCAACCTGGACACGCCAAGACAGCTGGGTTTACGTGGCTGAACACGGTGTCATCTACAACCCCCTACACGACAAAGGTTATCCCAGCATCGGCGACGAACCCATCACCACCAAAGTAGGCGAAGGCGAAGACGAACGCGCCGGACGCTGGCGGGGAAGTGATAAAACAGAATGTGGAATTCATATTTAAGGAGAAGTTAGGGAGTAGGGAGTAAGCTGTTGCGCCTTCAATTTGCACTAATATTTTTTCAAGATGATTGTGGGGTGGGCATCCTGCCCGCCCTGATAATGCAAGTTGTATACGTAACAGCTTAGAAGTGGGGAATAGAAGAAAAGAAGAATTTCCCCCAACCTTTCCTTACTCTGCGCCTTTGCGGTTAAATAAGAGTTTTACACAACAAATTTAGATAATAGTTTATTAGCCATTGGGCTGAAAAAGCTGCTCTAAAGAAGCTAATTCAGCTTCTCTCAGTGCGTCAATTTGTGGCAAAGGTCGCTGCATAATTGAGTAAAGCGATCGCTTTTGCAGTTTTGTAGATTGCAAACCAAGTTCCTTCAATTCCTCTTCAATTTTTAATCTTATATTGCGTCGATCAGCTTTAGTTACATCAGGACTTTGGAGAATAGCTATTTCAATAGCAGGTAAAACAAATTTTTTTACTTTCTCATATTCGCCCGAAGAAATAGCATTTTGAGCTTGAGTAACTAGCTCTTTTATAGTTTTTAATGACTCCCAATCTTGCTGTTTGCGCTTTTCTAGACGAAACAGCATATAGCTGTAGCCTTCTAGGGGTTTGCCATCACGCTCAAAAGTTTTGGTTGTTCCAGGTGAACCAAAACAAAGGCTATCATTTACAATACAAAGGTTATCGCTGTTTATCTTATTATCCTGCGCCAAAACTGCGGCAAAATAACCTGCTTTCAAGGAATTACTACCACCTCCATCAGCTTCAGAAAATGTTTGTTGGTAGCCTAGTTCTAAGCGACTATCGCCAATATCGAGTAAATCTTCAATACCTCGATATACTGGTTCTGCCAGCTTTATAACACTTGAAAGTTCCGGTACAGGTAGCAATTCAGAAAATCTGCCCATCGTCTTAATAAATTTACCGATGGAGTCATTATTAGCTATGCTAAATAAACCTGCTTGTAACTCGACTAATCCTTCATTGAAGGGAAATAAGGATGTGAGAGGATAGTTGCATTGAATAACTTTATCCAAATTATCTGCTATTGATTTTTCTAATTGTCCAGGTGCAGCTAGATAGGGAATTATTACGGATTTCCCACCGTGATTGAAGCGAACAGCAGCATGAACCACCGGATATCTTTGCTTGAACCATTCTACATCTTTAGCCAAGCGCATCTCCACTAGCCAGATACGACAATAGGCTTCACCTGCAACAATGGGTTTTTCATCGTAGTCTACATCAACTCGATATTTGGGTAGAGAAAGTGTTTTATATTTTGGAGCCTCACGGCTGAAAGTTTCAGATAAACTCTGGAAAAAGTTCATGAAATTATTCCTCTGCTACATCAAGCTAAATGCTGTGAAATTTGATTCCAAAAAGCACGAATCGGAATACCTCCCGTTGAACCTGGAGTCACAGAACGTCCTATACCAGGATTTCCTTGATGAATTGCAATTAATTCCCATTGGCGACTAAAAATTGGTGCGCCAGAGGAACCGTGATCAGTTTTCACATTATGGTCAATGTAATCTTCTCCTACCTGTGTAATTTGTCCAAAGTCAGAAATTATCACTGGATTTCCTTGTGGGTGATGGATAATACGAACATCTTGACCACTATCTAATATAGATGTTTCATTTATAAAAATTGGTTTTTGTTGTGTTTGAACGTTGATTTTCAATAATGCATAATCAAGGTGGCTATTATTACTAACAAAATCTAATTCCAAAACATTTTTTTCGGATTCGTAACCTCCATCTTTATAGCCAAGGCGCACCCATGCTTTTTGGACTTGGCTCTTACTAAAAATGTGATTACAGGTTAATAATAAATTTTTTGTAATTAATACTCCTGTACCTATGGGGCTTCCTATAGGTGATTCAATTCTGCCAACTGTATTACGAGCAGCTAACGCTTTAAAGTTTTCCTGGCCTTTTTCAACTAATCGAGTAAATAATTCTACATTTTGGTATTTTAATCCATAAATGGAATCTAATTCGCATAGAGACTTAAGTACATTTACTAATGGGTGATAATTTGAGTTTTGATAAGAGATTTGATAATTTTTAAATGCTGATACTAATGATTGGGCAAATGTATTAGGTGGAGTATCAAATCTCAAACTACTTAAAAATGCAAAATCAACACCAGCATTTTCTAAAAAATTTTGGCGATCGTTAGCTACAGTCACCTTTAGAGCAAACTGATTTAGTGCCATGATTAATCGTGTAACATCTTGCTGATCTAAAAATATTTCAGGATTCATAACGTTCTCATTTGTCCAACTTAAACTAGAATACTCAGTTGTAAATAATGAATTTTCAACAGCTTGAGTAGCTGGGACAGAGAATGAATCAGCGACAGTTTCCGATATTGGTTGCTGAAATCTCTCATCTAATTTGAGATTAGATGTTTGCACATTGTTGCTTAAATTTGGGGTTATGATTATAGAATCTGTAGTAGTTTGGGTATAAGTGATCTGATTAAATCGACGCTTCAAATCCTGAAAAAACTCTTCTAGTGAAGTTTTTTGTAACCAGTGCCTTTTTAAAGATTTTTCAATTGTTTTAAGCAAAGTCTCATATAGATTCTCAATATGTTCTTCTCGCACAGCTTTTACATTATCTAGCTCAAATGACCAGTAATTATACCATTGCCAAAGAGATTGAAATTGATTGGGATTTAGAGCATCTATACCTATCTCTCGAAGGAGACTTATTTGTAATCTGACCTCCCAATAAAGCTTTTTATAGCCCTCATCTTCAGACTTAACTAGGTCAACAGGCTTTCCTTGAGTAGCTACTGAAAGCATGGTTAACTTTAACTGTTTAATCTTTGCTATCAGAGATTCAAATCGTGATATTTGCCACTCATCAACTAATTCTTCTTGGGATTTATCTTTGATATAATGCTGGCATGAAATAATATTAATTTGATTGAAACCGTTGTTGTATAGGTCATGAATATATCCGGCTTTTGAAGCATATCCACTTTTGAAATATGACCAGCGATCGCGCCATTCTAAAAGAGATTTAAAAGGATTATGATTTTCGATAATAATCCCTTCTTCTTCAAGAAATTCAATTATGTCTATAATATCTTTGTAGAGTTTTATATAGGTTTTCTCTTTCTCTTTAATGGGATTCCGATATGCATCAGTTGCAACCGCAATCATAATTGATTGCAACTGTTGAATTTTGGTTAATAGTTCTTCGATTTGTGTTATTACCATAGACAATTTCAGTCTTCTTTAAATTGATATTTGTAAGAGTACATTAGCAATTGTGTTTATTTCTGATTGGGTAAATTTTCTATATGCTCTATGAGCCGATTAATTTGGCCTTCCCGGTTGCGATTCCACTCACAAGACCAAATTTTGTAAATACGCCAGCCTAATTTTTGTAGGACTTCTTGACGGAGGCGATCGCGATCGCGTGCTGTGGGATATTTACTATAAGTTCCGCCATCACACACAATCCCTAGAAGAGACTCTTCTGTTTCTGACTCTGAATTATTCATCACAACTAGGTCGATTGGATAAGCTGAACGACCTACCCTTTTCTTAACTGCGTATCCCCTTTCTGTTAAAACTTGATATATATCTTCTTCAAAAGGTAAGTCTAAGTGAGACAGACGATCATCATGCTTTTCATCTAGTTTTTGAGCGCCACTTTCAACGTATGCAAAATACTTCTTAATCAATGCAGCTTGTGGACTGACTCCGGCGTTAATATTCTCGTGTTTAATCGAAGCGACTAATACAAACTTGCATCTAGCGCGAGTTATTGCAACATTTAATCTTCTTTTCCCTAAATCTTGCTGTTTTTTACTGAAGTAACCAAAGCTGTGATTTAACTTACCTGGATTTTTGTTATCAAAACCAAAGCCAAAGCTTAGAAAAATCACATCTCGTTCATCACCTTGAACATCATCGATTGCTTTGACAAAGAACTTATCAGAGTTTTCTTGACAAAATTCTTCTATCTCAGGATGTTTAATACTTATTTGTTTGAGTTGTTCCCAGATGGCTTTTGCTTGTTGTTTACTTGAGGTAATAATACCCAAAGATTGCTGAGAGTGTTGTTTAAAATGCTGAACTGTCAGCTTTGCAACTTCCTCTGCTTCACCTATATTGTCTCCGCGACCACCACGGTCATATATTCCCCCTTTAACGAAATGGAAATGTGGACTATTTGACCATATCGTTTTTTGTCTACCCCGGAATATAGCTTCAAATTGACCGAGTTGTTCTAGAAAAATTTTTGCATTTAACAATCTAGGTTCTGGCCAATCTTGCAGATTAGAAAGATTAAACTCTAGTGGAGGAACATTTTCTCTTTCTAATCTGAGAATTTCACCATACAAGTCAAACGCAGACTTATTTAATGGTTGCTTCTTTTCATGTAAGCTTTTCACATGATCGTTGAGAATTTTTCGATAGTCACATAAAGGTTTAAAGAATGGTTCCCAATCTCGCTGCTGTGCTTCATTTTTTTCTGAAAGCTCATGGAAAGTTTGCTCTAGTTGATTGAAAAAATCTTTGGCTTTTTTTGTAACTTCATGGTGTAAATTCAGACAAATATCTTCTAATCTACTCTTTTTTAGTCTGTCAAAAACAACTTCTAAAGCAGTTTGCTTTTCTGCAACTACAAGCACTTTCTTTCCTTGACCGACTAACTCAGTGATGATGTTAACAATAGTTTGGCTTTTTCCTGTACCAGGCGGCCCCTGCACTACACAACTAAATCCTGCCTTGACAGCTTCTATAACTACTTGCTGGCTGGAGTCAGCATCACATATCTGATAAATCGATGAATAGTCTATTTGATCAAGTTCTTTCTCTTGGAGAATAGACGAATTCTTGACATTCTCAGATGTTCTGTCTAAAGCTAGCTCTTGCAGTATAGGATGAGTAGCTATCTTCTCTTGATTTTGTTCCAGGTCTTGAATCATTGCTGCTTTTGCATCCGGGAACAAAGTAATCTGTGCTGTTTCTTTTACTTCCCATTCAGGTTGTTTAGCGGCGATCGCACAACGAACTTCATTGAAAAAATCTTCATAGCTCAATTCTTTAACCCTATCACTGTTAGGCAGCGTTATATCAAAATCACGTAACCTGTTGACTAAAGTAAAGTTAACAGCAATATCATCATCTATGGGGTGAAGAGTAAATTCTAATGACTTTCTACCTGTTTTTTCTAATCTAACTGGAACAAGCAGAATAGGAGAAACATATTTCTCGTGAGGGTTTTCGGTGTTAAACCATGTTAAGGTGTTAATAACTAAAAAAAGACTATTAAAACCCTTATCTTCAATGGTTGATTTAGCCTCTTTACGAAGTTCATCTAGAACCTTGATCGGGTCATCATCCATCTGCTTAGGTTCCAGTTCACTGATTAGTAAAGATTCAAGCTCATCTTCTGTAAAATGACTATATAAAAATGAAGAGTCTCTTAAAAGAGGAACTAATCTTTTTTGATTTTGGCGTAAATCAACTAAAGGATTTTTATTGGATTCGCCAATAAGTTTTTTCTTCCAAATATTAATTTTGTCTTGGATTGTTTTAAATTCCGAAATATTCATTCGATTCTGATTACAGTGCTGTACAAGAATTAACTGATGTTTTAATACTCTTATTATAAGTAATATTTCTGTTAGATATAATCATTTGTTACAATTTGCTGATACAAGGGTTGTCATTCGTTTGGACTACACCTTTGAAAATCTCAATGTCACGAGGTTACATATTATTGAGGCGTAAACTCCCGTAAGCGATATTATGATTGGCATGGCAATTTAACGTCAGATAGTCAAGTAAGACTTAAGATAAATTTATGATCAAAATCCTCCATCTCTCCGACATCCACATGGGAAGCGGCTTCTCCCACGGACGAATCAATCCGGCAACGGGATTAAATACACGGTTGGAAGATTTTGTCAATACTCTCTCTATATGTATTGACCGAGCGCTGAGAGATGCTGTTGATATGGTGATATTTGGTGGCGATGCTTTCCCGGATGCTACACCACCACCTTATGTACAACAAGCTTTTGCTAGCCAATTTCGCCGGCTGATGGATGCCAATATTCCAACAGTGCTGTTAGTAGGCAACCATGACCAACATTCCCAAGGACAGGGAGGAGCGAGTTTAAATATTTACCGCACTTTGGGAGTGCCAGGGTTTGTAGTTGGTGATACATTAACTACGCACTGCATCCAAACCCGTAATGGCAAAGTGCAAGTAATCACCCTTCCTTGGCTGACACGTTCGACTTTGATGACTCGCCAAGAGACTGAAGGTTTGTCTTTGGCGGAAGTTAACCAACTATTAACGGAACGCTTGCGAGTTGTCTTAGAAGGGGAAGTTCGCCGTCTTGACCCTGATGTGCCTACTGTCCTTTTGGCTCACTTGATGTCTGATAATGCTACCTTGGGTGCAGAACGCTTTTTGGCAGTAGGTAAAGGTTTTACTCTACCCCTATCTTTGCTGACGCGACCTTGTTTTGACTATGTAGCCTTGGGACACGTTCACCGTCACCAGAATTTGAATAAATCTAACGACCCACCTGTAATTTATCCAGGGAGTATTGAGCGGGTAGATTTTAGCGAAGAAAAAGAAGACAAAGGTTATGTAATGCTAGAACTGGAGCGGGGAAGCGCCGAGTGGGAATTTTGTCCCTTAACAGTTCGGACTTTTCGCACCATTGAGGTGGATATCTCGAAAGCAGATGATCCACAGGCGGTGTTAATGAAAGCGATCGCTAAGTATGATATTCAAGATGCTGTAGTGCGGCTCATTTACAAACTCCGCTCCGAACAGATGGATTTAATTGATAGTTCTTCTCTACATACTGCTTTAAGTCCCGCTCATACCTACACCATTCAAGCAGAATTAGTCAGTCAATTAGCCAGGCCCCGAATTCCCGAATTGAGTGCAAGTAGCAGCATCGACCCAATGGAAGCGTTGAGAACTTACTTGAACAATCGTGAAGACCTCAAAGATATCGCAGCATCAATGCTGGATGCAGCACAGAAGTTGCTAGCAGATGAAGTGGAAGTTTGGCTGGAAGCAGCAATTAATGAGTAGGTTAAAATAATTCGTAATACCTCGACTTCGGCGAGAAGCAAGCTACGTAATGAAGCTCGTTCGCCTTTGGCGTCTCCCCTTGGGAGATGACTCGCTTTGCGCGTCGCTAACGTAATTCGTAATTAATAATTAATATGGAATAACGAACCGCAGAGGGCGCAAAGAAATCAGAGTTTGAGAGGACGTTTGAAAAGTCTAATTTATTACTAGCCGTGGCACAGGTGCGGCTACACGAGACTTTACCCACCGACCTGGGTTAAAAACCTTGATTTTTTCTTAGTCCACGGAGGTGGACTAAGCTTTGTGTAGTAGGGAATTCTATTCGCCCAATACTTTTAAAACATCCTCTTAGTACAGGATTTCTTCGATTGTATTTGCCACAACAATGCTACGTAAAATTTCTTTCAAACGCTCTAAATCAGAAATTTGGTCTATTTGCGATATTAATTCTAAACCATCGCTGCCAAATTTCACCTCTAAACTCATTTCAATGTTAGATAAAATTTCCTCTCGCCGTCCGCGTTCTTCACCCATACGCACTCCGCGTTCTTCACCCATACGCAGTCCGCGTTCTTCACCGATGCGTATACCACGCTGTTCAATTTCTTGATACCAAGGCGACTCACGTAACACAGCCATATCCCACCTCATAATCTCCTGAACTAACGTACTCTCTAGCACAAACGTAGCAAAAAAGGCCAGTACCGTTTCCAGTTGATTTAACTGTTCATCAGCACGCAAAATTCGCAGTGCTTCTCTAATTGTAGACTCCTTCTCCCCGCCTTGAAGAATCGGTACAAACGGCAGCAACGAGGGTAATCGTTGCTCAAAGACAATTTTTACATCAACCTCCCACAAATTAATCACACGATAATCTTGACGTGCTTGTAAACCAGCAATATTTGATGCAAATCTATTAGGTATTTCCTCGTCACCAATTTTCAAAATGTTAATTAATACTGGGTAAGTTGGTAACTTATATTTCTCTTCCGCCAGGGCTGCATACGCACGCATCCGTCGCGGCATTTCTGATGAAGGACGCAATTGTAATTCGTTGAGAACCAAAAATTCACCGTACTGTTTACTTTCAACACGAATTAAAACATCACTTTCTCTGCTAATCCACTGAAATTCTGAATTGAGAATTTCTCCAACCACAATATCGGGAATTTGTGTCACCCATTTCACCCAGTTATCAGGTGCAAGACTAATTAACTTTTTGGTGCTGACATCTGCGGGTTTTGCCATCGTATTAACAGTTCTGTAATTCTGGAAAATATGCTGAGGCTTGACAGTACTTAATTAAAGTAAAATTTCAGTTTATTACTTATACTGTGTATGATGATGGTAGGATAAACGTGTTTTAACAGAAGAAATGTATGAGTTAAGAGTTATGAAATAACTTTCAATTAAAAACTCCTAACTCCTAACTTCTAACTTCTAACTTCTAACTTTATACTGTGCTAGATCGACCTGTATCTGAACTATCAAAGCCTCGCCGACACTTACCCAATCAGCGCTGGCAGATTTATCCACAAAAACCAGAATTTGCTCAAAATCTGGCGGTTTTGACAAATCTTTCACCCATTGTCAGCCAGTTGTTGATTAATCGGGGTATGGAAACACCAGAACAGGTACAAGCATTTTTAGATCCAGAGTCTTTAGTTTTGCCTTCGCCGTTAGAAGATTTCCCAGATTTGGCGATTAGTTTGGAGTTATTGCAAAATGCGATCGCTTCTCAAAAAAAAATTGCTATTTGTGGTGATTACGATGCTGATGGGATGACCAGCACTGCTCTACTTTTACGCAGTCTCCGCACTTTAGGCGCACAAGTAGATTATGCTATCCCCAGCCGGATGCACGAAGGCTACGGTATTAATAAACGCATAGTCGAAGAGTTTCACAGCGAAGGTGTGGGATTAATTCTGACTGTAGATAATGGCATCTCTGCATTTGAACCAGTTGCTAGAGCCAGAGAACTTGGTCTTGCAGTTATTATTACCGACCATCATGATATCCCTCAAAAATTACCGCCAGCCAACGCTATTCTCAACCCTAAACTAATAGCCGAATCTTCACCTTACCGGGGAGTTGCTGGTGTTGGTGTTGCTTACATTTTGGCAGTTTCTTTAGCACAACAGCTAGGGCAGACTAAGGGCTTGATCCAGCCGATGCTAGCACTATTTACACTAGGAACGATCGCAGATTTAGCCCCCTTAACTGGTGTAAATCGCCGTTGGGTGAAACGTGGTTTACAACATTTACCCAAATCTAACTTACCTGGGGTACAGGCGTTGATTCAGGTAGGCGGTGTACAGGCGAGAGATGAGGAAGCAGGGAGAGCAGGGGGAGATGAGGGAGTAGGGGGAGCAGGGGAGAAAATTGGCAATCCAAAATCCAAAATCCAAAATCCAAAATCCCTCAAGCCTGAAGATATCGGGTTTCGTCTGGGGCCGCGAATTAATGCGATTGGTCGGATTGGTGATCCCCAGACTGTGATTGAACTGCTGACTACAGATGATATGGGAGTGGCGCTGGAAAGAGCAATGCAGTGCGAACAAATCAACGCTTCTCGCCAGGAGATGTGTCAGCAAATTGAACAAGAAGCGATCGCTTATGTAGAGACAGAATTTGTTGCGTCTCTACAAAAAGACCGTGTATTAATTGTTGTTCAGCCCAATTGGCATCATGGCGTTATTGGGATTGTCGCCTCTCGCTTAGTGGAACGCTACGGTGTCCCCGTGTTCATCGGTACTTATGAAGATGAAGGACACATACGCGGTTCAGCACGCTCAATTCCAGAGTTTCATGTATTTGAAGCTTTGGAATATTGTCACGATTTACTAGGCAAATTTGGTGGACACAAAGCAGCCGGGGGATTTTCTCTACCAGCAGAGAATTTACAGATGGTGCGATCGCGTTTGATTGAGTTTGCTAACCAGTGTCTTGAACCCCACCATCTCAAGCCTCTGCTGAAAATTGAT
>NZ_JAIVFV010000070.1 GCF_020829445.1 Nostoc sp. CHAB 5836 | reverse complement strand
ACTGTAAACTATTGCACTTGGGCATTGATGGCGCAACAAATCAATGTAGTTAACGCACAGTGGCAAGAAATTAACAGAGAATTATTTCGCTGTACGGGTGATGCGTTCTATGACGAACAACAATATCGACCCCAGCAGCTTCCAAATTTAGATCCAAACTACCGTTATGGCTGGAAATATCTTGGTCTATCACACCAGAGAAATTTTACTTGTGAGAATGGCCTTATTGGTCAACCGGGACGCAACGGTAGAGATGGGGAACTTGGTAGTTACGGTCAAGTATTGTTAGTCAAGGGTACAGAAATTCCTCAAGAACAAATTAGTTATAGCAATCGCGTTAGCCTGTTAGTTGATCGAAGCATTAGGCTGATCAAGAAAAATTTGTCGAAAAAAACGGGACTACGGAGTCTACTTGGTACTGGTTCGGATGTCCTAGATAGTTATCGTTTATTAGAAACCGTCCAAAATTCTTTTAAAGTGTCTTGGCAAACTGTTAAACGCCCACAAGATTTAGGAGATCCTCCGATCAAAGCTGAAATTACTGAATCGGCGAAATTGCAATTTGATATTCCAGGCACATTGGAATATAAACTCAATAATTCGCCAAACCAAACCGAAATTACGATTACTGGAGGTATTAACCCTAAACGTTTAGGGCGTTATAAATTTAAAGGATTTGATCGCTTCCCCGATCCCCGCAATTTTACTCTTTTAGATGAAGGTAAACTTCTGGGCGAGTTAAAAACGGTTAAATTGACAATTATTTTGTCCCAGAACAACTCCAAAGTCAGCGAGATGTCTTACCCACTTGTTCCACATCGACTCTATCCTCACTGGGCCGATGCTTATCAGATCAATTTGGGCGATCGCTTTGATTCTTGGCTTAAACCAGGGCAACCTGTTGAGTATGAAATTCGCATTGAACAAACTACCCGTTCCGGAGTCACCTATACATCTGGAATGAAAATTGGTTTCGTTGTAGATAAAGTTCCTCATGATCCCAATATTGAATACTACTCAGGAACGACACTAACAAATCTCTTAAAGCTTATAAATAAGTAGCCAGGAAAAGTATTAATTTCCCAATATACAATTCACATGACCCTAGAATGGACTCAACCCGCATTTCTCACAAGCTCCCCTGCTCCCCTCGCGGGTGAAGTAATAAGTAATAAGTAATAAGTAATAAGTAAGATTCTTTACTCATTACTTATTACTTATTACTCTTTACTCTTTACTTATTTAATTAATGAGATGTGGTGAGAAATCCAGGTCAAGGAAGTGCGCGTTTGCACTTGATTATAGCTTCGCCATATCTAACCCTTATCTGTTTGTAGTGATCACAAAATTTAGTCTTTGAGATTCCGAACAACGACCAATAAGTAAGTTGGCGCGAAAAAATCAAAGTATGTTACGAAACGTAAATAGCCTTAAAATCTTTACTAGTGACCAATTGACTTAGGACAAATGACTTTTGACTTTTGACTTTTGACTTCCCCGAAGGGGCTGACAGCCTTAGCCAGTTAGCTTTAATTGCGCCGACCTACTTAGATGATCTTTGCAACGATTTTTTGAAGTTGTAGGTTCAGTTGGGTTGCAAAGCAGTCCTGTTGTGATTACCTCCACTGTTTTGTCAAAGCTACCTGTAATTATTTTTAATCGTGATTTATTATACTACTTATTTGCTAGATACTTGGGTTAGCCATCCAGCCATAAAAAGGCAATATATGTTAGAATTGTATCAAAATATGGCAATTATTCAAGAGCAATTTAGAATAATTTTGCGCTTTGTTGAGTAAAAAAGCTAAAATCTACGATTTTTGGAGATTTTTAGGTTATGACAACCTCACAGGAGAGGATTATCCCGATAGATTTGCGAACTGAAATGTCGCAGTCTTATCTGGAATACGCCATGAGCGTAATAGTGGGTCGGGCGTTGCCAGATGCCAGGGATGGTCTAAAACCTGTGCATCGTCGCATTCTCTACGCAATGCACGAGCTAGGTCTACTTCACGATCGCCCCTTTAAGAAATGCGCCCGTGTAGTGGGGGAAGTGCTGGGTAAATATCACCCCCACGGCGACACGGCAGTGTATGATGCCCTGGTGCGGATGGCCCAGGATTTTTCCATGCGATCGCCCTTAGTTAACGGACATGGTAACTTTGGTTCGGTAGATAACGACCCACCAGCCGCCATGCGGTACACAGAATGCCGCTTGCAAGCTTTAACTAGTGCTGGTCTACTCCACGACATTGAGTATGAAACCGTAGACTTTGCCGATAACTTCGACGGTTCCCAGCAAGAACCGACAGTTTTACCAGCACGGATTCCCCAATTATTACTCAACGGTTCCTCTGGAATTGCCGTGGGCATGGCTACCAACATTCCCCCTCACAATTTGGGCGAATTGATTGATGCTTTGGTGGCTGTAATCCACAATCCAGAAATCACCGATCTGGAATTAATGCAGTATGTCCACGGCCCAGACTTTCCGACTGGGGCGCAGATTTTAGGAACATCAGCCATTCGAGAAGCTTACACCACCGGGCGTGGTTCCATCACCATGCGTGGTGTCGCAAACATTGAAACCGTTGAACAGCGAGGACGTCCAGATAGAGAAGCAATTATCATCACCGAATTGCCCTATCAAACCAACAAAGCGGCGCTGATTGAAAAAATTGCCGAAATGGTCAACGAGAAGCGTCTAGAAGGCATCGCAGATATCCGCGATGAAAGCGATCGCGACGGGATGCGGGTTGTCATCGAACTCAAGCGTGATGCTTATCCCCGCGTCGTTCTGAACAACCTCTACAAGCAAACGCCACTGCAAGCCAACTTCGGCGCAAATATGCTGGCGTTGGTGAATAGCGAACCCCAAGTACTCACCCTCAAGCAGTTCTTAACCGTCTTTTTGGATTTCCGCATCGAATCCATTGCCAGACGCACCCGCTACGAACTGCGGAAAGCGGAGGAACGCGACCATCTCCTCCAAGGGTTATTAATTGCCCTGTCTCAGTTAGATCCAATTATTGTCTTAATTCGCCATGCACCAGATGCACCCACAGCTAAAGGCGAATTAATCACAACTTACGGACTCTCAGAAGTGCAAGCAGATGCGATTTTGCAGATGCAATTGCGGCGGTTGACTGCCTTAGAAGCAGACAAAATTCGTCTAGAACACGAAGAATTACAAGCGAAAATTACCGACTTGCAAGATATTTTAGCACGGCGGGAGAGAGTGCTAGAAATCATTGAAACCGAAGTCGCACAATTAAAAACTAGCTTCGCCACACCCCGCCGCACGGTGATTCTACCAGGGGAAGGAGAATTAGATGACCGCGACCTAATTGCCAATGAAAAAGCGATTATTTTGGTGACAGAGCAAGGTTACATCAAACGGATGCCAGTTAACACCTTTGAAGCGCAAAGCCGTGCTACCAGAGGTAAAGCCGCAGCCAAGGTGAAAGATGATGATACCATTGAGCATTTCTTAACTTGCTGCGATCACGACAGTATTTTATTCTTTAGTGAGCGTGGTGTCGTTTATTGCTTGAGAGCTTATCAAATTCCAGCTAGTTCGCGTACCAGCCGTGGGACACCAATTGTCCAAATGCTACCGATTCCCAAAGAGGAAAAAATCACCTCCATTGTACCAGTTGACGAGTTTAGCAACGAAGAATACTTGGTTATGCTTACTAAGGGCGGCAATATCAAGAAAACCGAATTGGCAGCCTTTAGTCATATTCGCGCCAACGGCTTGATTGCCATTTCCTTAGAAGAAGGCGACCAACTCCGGTGGGTGCGACGCGCCAGAGTAGAGGACAGTGTAATCATTGGTTCTCGTAATGGGATGGCGATTAACTTCCGGTGCAACCACGAACAACTGCGTCCTCTAAGTAGGGCGACTCGTGGGGTGAAAGCCATGAAACTCAAAAATAAAGATGAACTCGTGGGTATGGATATTCTGCCCGCAGCAATTCTTGAAACTTTGGATACAGTTACAGAAGCCGAAATTGAAGATATCGAAACTATCGAAACAGAAGATATCGAAGTTACCGAAATTAATGAAGAATCCGTAGAAGTGCCTAGCAGTGGCGTTGTTGGCCCTTGGGTGTTGGTAATTACAATGGGAGGATATGGTAAGCGCGTACCAGTTGCCCAATTCCGCCTGCAAAACCGTGCTGGTCAGGGTTTAATGGCAACCAAGTTCAAAAACCGTAAAAACAAAGACAAGTTGGCAACCCTACGCATTGTCAACAATGATGATGATGAAATCATGATGGTGACAAATCGCGGTATTATCATCCGTCAAGCGGTGAATGCGATTTCTATCCAATCGCGATCGGCAACTGGGGTAAGAGTGCAGCGTTTAGATGAAGACGACGCTATTACCGGAGTGGCAATAGTTCCACCTGATGCTGGCGATGCAGAAGAAGCAGAGTAAAAAGCAGGGGGAGAGGTTAACCGCCTTACTCCCTTATTTAATTGCCTTAGCTAGCGGCATTTTAATGGGCCTAACCGTAGCCCCAGTAGGTGCATGGTTCTTGGCTTGGATTGCCCTAGTCCCCCTGTGGGTACTAATTCTCACTTCAGCCAAACGCAAAAGCCAATCCCCCCCTGCCCCCCCATCTCCCTCATCCCCCTCATCCCCCTCATCCCCCCCTGCTCCCCCCGCCCTCCTCTGGGGTATCGGTTATCACGGTATCGCCCTATCCTGGATTACGGGAATTCACCCAATGACTTGGTTGGGCGTTCCGTGGTTGCCGAGTTTGGCAATTACCCTTTTTTGTTGGGGATTTATCAGTGTCTTGGGAGGGATATTTGTCGCTATTTGGGCAGCTGTGATGGCTCGCTTGGGGGGACAACAACCTTGGTTACGTATACTAATTGGTACAGCAGTTTGGTGCGGCTTAGAGAGTCTGTGGAGTGCCGGGCCTTTGTGGTGGAGTTCCCTTGCTTACACACAAAGTCCGCATAATCTCGTAATTGTACACCTAGGTCAACTTTCCGGGCCTAATAGTGTGACAGCAGCAATAGTTGCTGTGAATGGGTTAATTGCGGAAGGATGGACGAACCGCAGAGACACAGAGAGCGCTGAGAAAATTTCCTCTGGGTTCTTTGCGCCTCTGTGGTTCGTTAATAGATATTTAGCTAGCGCCACAGGACTATTAATTACCTTACACCTCATCGGTTTTATCTTATATAGCCGTCCCATCGCCCAAGCACCAGAGGCAGCCTTGAAAGTGGGGATTATTCAGGGTAATATCCCAAACCGACTTTTACAAAGTTCCGAAGGGTTTCGTCGCGCCCAAGAAAATTACACTAGTGGGTATATAACTTTAGCTAATGAAGGTGTAGATGCAGTCCTCACCCCAGAAGGAGCCTTACCTATTTTCCAGCGTAACTTGCTCTTAACTGCCTTAGTTGCAGCCGTGAAACAAAAGGGCGTAATTGCTTGGATTGGGGCTTTTGGTGAACGAGGAGACAGTTATACAATTAGCTTGTTTACTTTTAATGGTAAAGGTGAAATTGTCAGCCGCTACGATAAAGCCAAACTAGTACCTCTGGGAGAATATATCCCCTTTGAAGGGATTTTAGGTGGGTTAGTTCAGCGCTTGTCGCCTTTGGAGGCACACCAAGTTGCTGGTTCAGCAAATCAGCTATTTGACACTCCATTTGGTCGGGCGATCGCTAGTATATGTTACGAATCTGCTTTTCCTGAACAATTTCGTCGTCAAGCTGCTATGGGTGGGCAATTTATCCTTAGTTCTTCTAATGATGCCCATTACAGTGCATCCATGCCATTCCAGCATCATGCACAAGATATCATGCGGGCAATTGAAACTGATCGATGGTCAGCACGGGCAACTAATACGGGATATTCAGCCTTTGTAGATCCTCACGGCAGAACTTTGTGGATATCTGGATATAATACCTACGAAACTCATGCTGAAACAATTTATCGGCGACAGACAGAGACTTTATATGTGCATTGGGGTGATTGGTTGACACCGTTGTTATTGATATCTTCTGGAGGATGTTGGCTGGTAATTCAACTTAAGTAGAGCGACGCAAATAAAGCTAACTGGCTAAAGCTGTCATTTGTCATTTGTCCTTCGTCATTTATAAGGGTTTGAGGTGTATTTACGTTTCGTAATATAGCTTGATTTATTCTTGCCGACTTACTTATAAGCTAATCGTCATTCATTTTTGCAGACTGATTCGCTTGTAGTAAGCGGCTCTATCCCTGGTATTATGCAACTTAAATGATCATACCAATTTAATATGAAGCTGCATAATAAAGAACCCCACCCTAACCCTCCCCGAAATCGGGGAGGGAACTCAATAAGCTTGGGTTAAGCATTTCTTCCTTCTCTTTGCGCCCTTTGCGTCCTTCTCCCAGGGGGAGATGCACTCGTGTTTACGGTAGCCTGCGGCAAGCCGAAGCGTCTACGTTAAAAAAATTGACTTTGTAACAGAGTTTTAGCCTTAACCCAAGAGTATTGGCTTATGACTGGTCTAACCGCCGTTGCCATTCAACGTCCATTTGTGCAGAACGCTCAACTTCCTGGTCGAGTAAGTCAGTTTC
Organism: Nostoc sp. CHAB 5836; assembly: GCF_020829445.1. Lineage (GTDB taxonomy): Bacteria > Cyanobacteriota > Cyanobacteriia > Cyanobacteriales > Nostocaceae > Nostoc. Next base: position 26,210 of record NZ_JAIVFV010000070.1, on the reverse strand, counting down.
GCTAGAATACACTAAATCTTCGTTGCCAATAACTTTTTCTGTTGCAAATTGTTGAGCATAGTTGATTTTTTGTTGTAAAGGTGCATCAGGGCTTGCCAATAGCCTTGCTCTGGAAAGGCGATCGCGGTTGCGATCGCCTATTTTACGATTACGCCACCCAATCCAGAAATAACGCAATAAGGGTATGCCCAAAAAACCTGCTCCGTAAGCCAATAGTAGCCAATAAATTCCTTGCACGAAAGCTACCAGTCCCCCTAATTGAGCAGCAACAGTGCCATCTCTCAACAAACTTCCCAGTACTAAAGCACCAACAAAATTTAGTACCCCTAACCCAGCACTCAGCATAATTTGCCCGGAACTTGCGGCACTAAAACGCCAGGAAAATTCCTCTAAGTGATCTGATATTGCATGACGGCGCTTTTTAACTGCACTCACCTGCAACTCTGGGAAGTAATAAACAATTTGCCCTTCTGGACTTACCGTCGGTTGCCCATTAAATCGTGTCAGAACCGGCAGCATATAATCTTCGTACTCTTTTGTATATCCCTCGCCAATATCATCCAAATATGGGGCAATTTGTTCTGCTACCACTGCGCCACGGTTACTCCGAATCACTGTCGCAATTTCTTGCCAGCGACGTTCTTCTAAGTTGGCGTTAGGATTACCATCGCCAAACAAAAACGAAAACACAGCTTCAAAGAAATTCAGATTGCTTTCTTCCTGCCTTTCACGTCGTCGTTCCTGGTAGTGGGTGTCATAATTTGGGCTAAGATACCAGAATAAATTTGGAAAATAGAAGAAGCCCCCACCGCCGGAATTACTGCCCCGATTGTCCCCGTCACGGTCTGAATTAGCAGCAGTAATGATCATAAAGATGGTAATAGTTATCAGGGCGATGGAAACAGTTAGAAAAATTCCAAAAGAAATGCGAATCAGGTAAAACAGAACACTCCAGACCTTTTGCCACCATTCCTGCAATCGTAACCGGAAGTATTTATTACGCAAAATTGCTCGAAAATTTTGTGGAAAAAGGTAAACTATATCACCTGAATCCGCTACTTGCAAATGTCCGCCAGCATCTGATGCCAAAGCTAACAAGCTTTGATTAGCTTCAGCGACCTTCAATCCTGCCTGAGTTGCCACATCACCAACGGTGACACGGTAGCCCAGTTGTTCCACAGCTTGCATGATGGTGGGACTGGGAGCCATTGCTCTCCTCTCCTGTTAAAACTTATTCCCTTTTCTTAAGTATAAAGTTTTATTTTGAGTGACTTGGCAGGGGTAGGAATAAAGCATGAAATCGTTAAAAATAGAAATTCTTACTATTTTATCTACATGAAAGTCATTGTCAGTCCATACTTTGAAGCTCAAGGCCCTTCGCAATTTCTTCAAAGAGGACGCTTCGTCGAACACCCCGATGTAGCGTCAAGGGGTCGGCAAATTCTTTTGGGGTTATTGGAGGCAGGATGCGAAATAGAATTTGCACCGCCGCCAGAACTTTGCATCTCAATGCTTCGCGAATCAATCCTTGCAGTACACGACACTAAATATATTGACTATCTCAAGGTTGCTTGGTCGCATTGGTCACAAATTCAGAATGCTAGCACGGAAATATTTCCCAATATTTCCCCAAACCGCCATATGGTCAACTTCAACGAAAACCCTGTTGCTTTAGCGGGATGGTACATCGCTGACTGTGCGGCACCAATCGGGGAATTCACGTGGGAAAATTCACTAGGTAGCGTATCTGCGGTGATTGTAGCGACATCTCGGATCAAAGCTGGGGAACTGGTTGTTTATGCTTTGTGTAGACCAAGTGGACATCATGCTTGCCGCGATATGGCAATGGGGATGTGTTTCTTGAATAACAGTGCCATTGCTGCTGTTGAGCTTCGCAAGCAATTTGACCGAGTGGCAATTATTGATATTGATATGCATCACGGTAACGGTACGCAGCAGATTTTTTATCAGCGTAGCGATATTTTAACAATCTCGATTCATGGCGATTCGAGAGATTTTTATCCCTTCTATAGTGGCTTTGAAAACGAATGTGGCTCAGGTGATGGCGAAGGATATAACTTGAACATTCCACTGCCAAAAGGAAGCAATGAGGCTTTTTATCTAAAAGCTCTAGAAAAATCTGCCAGCAGGGTGTTATCGTTCAACGCTGAAGCTTTGGTAGTAGCGACAGGTTTCGACACCTTTAAATCTGATCCCCTGGGTTGCTTTGCGCTGGAGTCTAATTCATACTATAAAATCGCTAGAATACTTCGCTCTCTGAATCTACCGACACTATTTGTGCAAGAGGGTGGATATTTTGTTGAAGCCTTACGGGAAAATGCTCGGCAACTCGTTAAAGGTTTTGAAAACGTTTGAATAGTAGCTAATGCTGGTGTAAGTACGTTGGCGCAATTAAAGCTAACTGGCTAAGGTTGTCATTTGTCATTTGTCATTTGTCATTTGTCATTTGTCATTTGTCATTAGTAAGGGTTTTAAGCTTATTTACGTGTTGTAACATACTTTGATTTTTTCGCACCAACCTACTTAGGTAGTTACTGTTCATTAACGAAATCTTTAGATGAATTTGGTAAACTGACACTAAAGTCGATAAACCAACAAATGACCTGGTACGCAACGTGTTAAAATAGTTTGCCTCAGCTTGGTTAACCAGCAAATTTTCTGCTCAAATATGGTTCAATACACTCTCGCTCAAAGCCCAGAAATTATCCTTACTGTTTCTGGAAAAGATTCAGCCAAAGCCCGTGATAAAGCAATGGATCAGCTGATGGAACTGATGGATGCAGGTAAGCTACCCACGGAACTGGAAGAAGGATTTGGCCCTCAACAATTAATTGAGGTTAAAGAGTCAACTATTGATATTGCTAGCGGTGAGGATACCATTACACAAGCTGTTCAGGTTCTGAGTAATCTGGCGACACTCAAACTGAAAGTTCAGGAGTCACGAGCTGAAGCCTTGGAAATTCGCAAAGCGGTTGATGTATTGTTCACCGATGAGTCGGTGACAGAAGAGGAAATTACTCGACTCAAGGAAGGTTTTAAAGTCCTCAAAAATTTTGCTCAAGCTAATGTGCGTTACCAGGAAGCGCGATCTAAAGCAGAACAGGCTCGACAAACTCTCGATCAAGCTCTCAAATCCCCTGATAAGTAACATTCACGAACTTAGGATTTGCGGATTTTATTTCTCTGCTTCCCTAATATAGCGCTTCTCACTTAAGTGCAATACAGACCTAACCCCCAACCCCAACCCTTGTAGGGTTGGGGAGTAAGATTCAAAGCCTCTCTCCTTTTACGAGAGAGGAATGGAAGCGAGGTCAAACTGTGTTGCATCCAAGCAAGAACCGCTATAGGGAAGGGGGCTGGGGGTTAGGTTTCGCGTTAACTTTTCCAGATGACTTGAAAAGACAGCTGGTATTTGACACTCTCAGGGCTAAAGCCGCGCTCGTTTCTGCGGACAGAATAGACTTAGGTAGTGCCCAAAATCTAATTCTCGCTACCCTCGTTAAACAGCGTCTACCGAGCAAGCCTAATGTTTAGATTAACTGGGGCGCTAGGATTCGAACCTAGGGATGGCGGGACCAAAACCCGCTGCCTTACCACTTGGCTACGCCCCAAAAACTTCACTGTACTTAATATAGCAGTTAGTCCTGGGTTAATGTCAAGTACTTTAATCGTTGATTTCAGATAATGGGTTTTTAGAGCAGGACATTGATTGGTCGATTGGTTGGAATGTTCTACTTCAAGTTGGTGCAAACAGGCAAAGGCACAAAGTTCAACCAGGGTGATGCCTTTGCATCTAAATCGGTTGCACTTGAGTTTGAACTTGCCGTCGGCTCATTTCGAGCTGAGTTTTTCTTCTTACTAACGACAGAATTGCTGTTTCAGCCTTGCTGACAACTGCGATCGCAACTTCGTATTCAACTACCATTAGCCCAATCCTGGTATTTTTGTAATATAAAAAACTAAGTGCGCAATGTAGGGTTTATTACTATAGCTAGATAATATTTAAAATGTTGTTTCGCTGACATTGAAAAAGATTCCATGTCAGCACCTAATTTTATTTTTATCTGAAAAATAAAAGATGATCTGAGTTCGATATCAAAAAATGGTGCAAAACAAGATACAGACAACTTTGTAGCTCTTATAGCCTTAGAGGCTATTGTCAATAAGTTCAATTTAATGAAAAAAATAGTGCGATCGCTACGAAAAGTAGTAATATAATTTTTAATTTATTTTCTCCAAAAGTATATTTAATTTTTTAATTAGACTTGCTTTTGTTGTAAAAATTTGCAAATTTTTTGTAAGATTAAACCCATGTCAACCATCTCAACTAAATTGAAGACTAGATTATGAATAAAAACTCCCAAAGGATTAATTTTATTGGCACTGATGTTGATGTTCTCACTTATGAACAATTATTTGCGAAATGTGATAATTGGCTTCAAGATAAGCAAGCGATATCTAAACATATTGCCTGCGTCAATGTTAACTGTGTAGTCGAAAGTTACCTTAACCCCGAAATAGGAAATATCTTTCGGAAGGCTGATATATCAGGCGCTGATAGTATGCCTTTTGTATACTGGATTAAGCTTTTGACCGGAAAAAGCTGCGATCGTTTGTATGCACCAGATATAATTCTTAAGTTATCTGAAATTGCTGTAAATAGGAATTATCGTTTTTTCTTGTACGGTGGTGCAGAAGGTACTCCTGAAGAAATGAAATCTTTTTTGGAGCAGAATTATCCAGGAATCAATATCGTTGGAACTTATTCACCTCCTTTTAGAAAATTGTCTGTAGAAGAAGATAAAGTAATTTGTGAAAAAATTAATAGCACTAAACCAGATTTTATAATTGTAGGCTTGGGTTCTCCCAAGCAGGATCAATGGATTCAAGACCATTTAGATAAAATTCCTGGAACCGTTATGATATCATGTGGCGCGGCATTTGATTTCTTTAGCGGTAGAATTAACCAAGCTCCACTTTGGATACAACGCTCTGGCTTTGAGTGGCTTTTCCGATTAACTCAAGATCCAAAAAGGCTGTGGAAAAGATATACCTTGTACAACTTTATTTTTCTTTGGAACTTTTTCTTACAAAATCTAGGGTTAAAAAACTTTGATGTCAGCAATCTGGAATAATTTTGGTTGTATCGCTCCCCTTATACTATAGCGGTTCCTACTCGCGTGAAGTAAAATGAAACTGTTAACGAAGAAGCTTTACGGCCCTCAAATACATACTTCATCCGACAGAGAAATGCGAGAAACTGACTGAAGCTATTATTAAGTACCAAATGAACAAACTGCAAAACCCTTTTCACAAGAGGATGACAGGTTTAAAGAACATGGATTTAATATTAGTAACCATAAAGGGAGCGATAGAGCCATAATCTTGATTGAATCTCAGTCATTTTAGCCGTAGAAAAAATTTATTATTTATTAGGAGAAAAGATGAAAAAAGTTGTGGTTAGTGGAGCAGGTGGTTTTATTGGCTCTCACTTGGTAAAAAGATTAAAAGATGAAGGCTGTTGGGTAAGGGGTGTAGATATTAAAAAACCCGAATTTAGTGAAACTGTTGCCGATGAATTTGAAATTTTAGATTTAAAGAGACGAGATGATTGCTTGCAAGCTACTAGAAATGTAGACACAGCATTTTGTTTAGCAGCTAATATGGGTGGTATTGGTTGGACACATGCGGCTCCAGCAGAAATTTTGCATGACAACCTACTGATTTCTACAAATACATTAGAAGCTTGTAGAATCAATAATGTAGGAAATATTTTTTATTCCTCTTCTGCCTGTGTATACCCAAACTATCTACAAGAAGCGAATGATAGTCCAGGATTAAAAGAGGACAAAGTTTTTCCTGCCGATCCTGATATGGAATATGGGTGGGAAAAATTAACAGCTGAAATAATACATGAAACCTATAGGAAGTCCTATGGACTGAATATCAAGATCGCTCGTTTTCACAATATTTATGGGCCACTAGGAACCTATGATGGTGGCAGAGAAAAGTCGCCTGCTGCTCTTTGTCGGAAAATTGCCCAAATCCAAGGGAATGAAGGTGAAATTGAAGTTTGGGGAGATGGTACTCAGGCTCGTTCTTACTGCTATGTCGATGACTGTGTGGAAGGCTGTTTGCGAATAATGAAGTCAGATATGCACATACCTCTTAATTTAGGCTCTGATCGCATGGTGACAATTAATGAGTTGATTGCCATTATCTCTGATTTTTCTGGCAAAACAATTCATTGTAAGTACGATTTATCAAAGCCAGTGGGACCGAAAGGTAGAAATTCAGATAACACATTGATTAAACAATCATTGGGCTGGGCACCTGAGACAACTTTAGAGCAAGGCATGGCTGCCACTTACAAATGGATTGAAGCCCAGGTTAAAAAGAACAATTAAGGGGCTAGTAGGACTTTGTAATCAATTTCATACAACCTAATGTTTAGATGATGAATAGAAAGTAGAAGTAAACATTAGGTGAAAGTAACATTGCAAAGTGTTTGATGTTTTTGAAATAGTTAGAGTTTCAAAGTCCTATCTAGCAATGTAAGCAAATTAATAATAATTGGGATCATAGCATTTGGATTTTCGTTTTGTTCACATTCTAATTTAGAGGTTGTTTGAAAAGTGGTTGACTGTGATTTTAAGTACTTCTAGATCTCCCCTAGCTCCCCTTATAAAGGGTGAAGCTGGAATCAAAGTCCCCCAATTTACCCGAGGATTTAGGGGCATTTAGAACGTTTCGCTACGGAGAAGATGACTTTTCAAACATCCTCTTAGAGACTGGTAGTAATTAAAGCTTTGGATATAGTTGGGAAGTTAATCTTGCAATGGATAAATCAAAAAGAGTTTTAATGATAGGCGATAGTCTCACTCAGAGTGGAGGAATAGCTACTCTCCAAAATCTTATATTAAAATATGCTTCCTCAGATATTCAATTTCAGCAAATTGCTACTCATGATGAAGGCTCGGTAATTTATAGAGCAACGGTGTTTATCAAAGCTATAGGACTACTGGTATGGACATTGCTAAGAGGCAAAACAGATATTGTTCATATTCATATTTCAGATGGGGGTAGTATTTTAAGAAAATTAATTATTGTCCTTATTACCCTCATGTTTGGTAAACCGATATTAATGCATAGTCATGGGTCAGTATTTCATATTAACTACTCCAAGTTACCTAAATGGGGACAGCAAATAATTGGTGGTATATTTAGCAAAACTGATGGTTGGATTGCACTCACAAGTTTCTGGAGAGATTTTTACATTACTAACTTGGGTTTAGAAGAAAACCGTGTTTTTATATTGTTTAATCCCACGGAACTACCAATGGAATTGCCACCTCGGATCAACTCACCTCAAGTTAAGATAGTTTTTCTGGGGCGTGTTGGTAAACGTAAAGGAACATTTGATTTGATTGAAGCATTTGGCAAGTTGCCAGATCACCTAAAAAATTCTTCAAAGTTATTTATTGCAGGAAATGGAGAGCTTGAGCAAGCGCGTGAGTTAGTTGAGAAACTAAATCTCACTGAACAGATTACCTTGCTCGGACTCATAGGTGCAGAACAAAGGGATGCCTTATTAGCAACAGCAGATGTATTTGTCTTACCAACTTACAACGAAGGTTTACCACTAGCTCTCATGGAGGCAATGGGTTGGGGCTTACCTGTGATTACAACACCAGTGTCAGGTATTCCCGATATAGTCAAGGCTGGTAAAAATGGTCTGTTAGTTAATCCCGGTAATAGTCAAGAGTTGTCTGAAGCAATGCAGTTGTTAATTGAAAATGAGGATTTGAGACTTTTGTTGGGAAAATCTGGCAGAGAAACTGTTGCGTCTTTGGATGTAAAATCTTTCTGCCGCCGTTTAAATGAAATTTATGACCAAGTGCTGGAAAACAACAACTCTTTGATGAGTTTAGCAAAACAAAAATAATAGACTTAGAACTATAACTGTAACTCCCTCCCCAATCAAAGAATAAGCAAGGGAGTAGGATAAAAATTTTTACTTCATGAATCAAGTTAAGTAACTTTTAAGAATATTCGTAGGTCGGGTTGAGGCAATGCGTTACCCAACAAACCCATGAAAAGGTTGGGTTTACGTTCCTCAACCCAACCTACACATTTCTATTTTTTATGCAAAACCTACGCAGTATTGGTATTTAATCAATTGTAATTAGTTCAAGAACAATTTTTTGTCCAGTTATAAAGTGTAAAATCTTAGCTATTTTAATTAGGATAATTATTGAATAGCTGCTTTGTGATTTGGTGATTATCCAGTTACTAGTTTTAGCAGAAAACATACTTTTACCTATAGACATACCTTTGAGCTTTCCAAGTATTTTATAATTAGCAGTTTTAAATACCGTGCCGCAGTTAGGTGCTATATTATCTTGATGTTCTTTTGCCCAAAGTTGTCTTGAAACCACAGGATTTTCGGTGAATTCTGCTTTTTCAAACTTGAAAACTGCACTCAATATCAATTTTGAGTGCATACCAGTAAACATTGTTTCCCGATAATCTCGGACAATTTGACTATTTTCAAGTGTTTTTATACATCCATCCTCAAAGAAAGTTACACTTTCAACAAAGTCGTATATTGTACACCCATGTTGTTTTCCTCTACCGGCGTTCATCGCTAATGCACCACCGATAGTTGCTGGTACAGATGCAAGATAATAAAAAGAATCCATCGAGTTTTGGTGACAGTACTTTAGTACTTCCATAATTGAAACAGAAGAAGATACTTCGAGTCTGTTATCAGGTAAAGGATTCGTGTACTTAGGTAGTTTGTTTTTTAGTACCAATGATTGGATATTCTTTTTAACAAACAGCGTGTTAGAGCCATTTCCAATTATGTAAATATTTACTTTGTTTTCCTTGGCCCAATTACAGTACTCCTCAAGGTCATCTACACTATTAATCTCTCCTACTCGCTCGAAGTGATGTTGAGTTCTATAGTGTGAAAGGCTATTTGATGTTAAAGACTCAAGCTTTAAATTAGACATCTTAACTCTTTCTACTCCTTTGTGGTTGTGCAAATACTAGATAGCCATAAAATAGGATAGCCACTAGTTCCCAAACTTATAATATATCCGGGACAGTAGGTCGTTAAGTCCGTACTTAAACACTATGCATTAATTAAATTATAATCAGTGCTGAAGTGAGTCAAGCATAAGAAAATTTTTTGTTCGCCTATTCTTTTTGCAAGCCTTTTTTAGTATCAAAAATTACAACTATTTATTGCATCCATCATTAGTTATAAATATCACCTGCTCCTTGTGAAATCGCTTCAACTAAATATTTTTTTGATTGGAGGATCTTTGATTCTAGTATTTTAGATACTGGCTCATAGTCAATATCAAAAATTTCCTTATCAAATATTTCCTTGTTGAGGATTTGTGATTTTAGTTTATCTGAAACAATCCGGTTTTCTAAACCTAAATCAACCAGCAAATCTTTTACTTTATTCGACTTATCATTAGGAACAAATACGTTAAAAGGTTTATGAAAAATAATAGAAAACACGGTACCATGAAAAGTATTAGTCACAATGTAAGATGCTTCGCTATGCAATCCAATCCATTCTTTTGGTCCTGCACCTTCTAGATTTTTTTGTGCTAGTCGATTGGGTTTTCCGACTGAGATTATAGTTAGCTTTTGCTCATCTGCCACGAATTTGATAAATTCTTCCTCTTCTGCTCCTATTTCAGCTTGAGTATATAACAAAAGATATTTCTCTTTGATTTTTGGAAGCTCTTTTAGTTGATCATATTTAATCAAAAAAGTAGGATCTAAAACCTTTGTGGCTTCTTTATTGCATTCATCATTAATAATTCTGACACTATTAGAATCACGAACTAAAATAGTTTGAAATTGATTAATCAAATTATATATTTCTTGTTGATAATTTCTTAATTTTATTGTATTACCAAAACTGGCTGCATAACTTATCTTACGAGTAGTTTTATTATTAACAAAATCTAAAAAGAAGGAAGAATTATATCCTCTAAAAGAATCTAAACACCAGACTTGGTCACTGCCACATATTACTACGTCATACTTATCATGATAGTATTGCAAGCCTTTTTTATCATAAAACTTCCGGTCACTCAACTTCACATTAGAAAGTAAAAACTGCCTCATTTTCCAAGCTCTTGGAATATTCACGAAGACTTTTTGAAGTCTTTTGAGTGGAATTAAAGGTCTGAAATATATCCATGCTATTTTAACAGGCCGATAGTCTATTATTTCAACATCATAACCTTGACTATTAATAAAACTCCAAATAGCACAAGCTTGGAGTGTTGCTCCGTAATTGTCTATATGGTGAAAAGTTAGAATTCCAATTTTCATGTTTGGTATCTCTAATAAACTATGGATATGATATTGTTTGGAGAGGTAAAACTGTTAATTACTCAACTTAGTTTTTTCATGAATCAAGCTAATTAATTATACTTTAAATTGATTTAATTAATTCCATGAAAGTGCTGAAATATTTTGTTAATCTTTAAATAAACGCAAGTAGGCTTATGCTTTCTTTTTTATTTTCATATTCAAACTTCCTGCTAAGTCAAGTAGCTGTCTGAAAAGCTTCGGCGATATTACTGAAAGAGTTAAAATATAAGTTGATATCCCTAATAACAATGCAATAGCTAGTAGTATCGATGCTGGAATAAATGATCCCAAGAAATATTTAGTTAATAATATAGTTCCAATCATTACTCCAGAAGCTAATAAAGGTACTATGTATAAACGCAGATAGTTAATAACATTAATTTTAATAAGTTTATTAATAACGAATAACGAAAGAGGTAAGATTAAGTAACCGCGCACTACATAAGCAGAGGCAACAGCTACAATACCCATTTTGACTACCAAAGCAAAACCGACAACATTCGTTACTGTGTTTACCACTTGTATCCATAACCTCCACGAAGGTTTGCCTAGCGCCAGAATTACAGAATTGTTATAGAACACAATTAGGTGAACAGGGCCAATAAGCGATAGTACTTGCAATACTGGAATGCTCTGAACCCACTGCTGACCAAAAAAGACTTTTATAAATTCAGTTGCTAATACTGGAACACAAAGAAATATTGGAAAAACAATAAGACTTGTGAACTGGGTAGCATTATAAAAAGCGCTTACTAACCGTTCTGGTTCTCCTTGCAACCTAGAAAATATTGGTAGTGCAACCTTAGCTGTAGTGCTGATTAAAACTTGCATCATTACTAACAGCAGTTTGTAAGCAACGGAGTAATAACCTAATGCAACTAGTCCAAGAAAGTAACCAATTAGTAAGTCATCGGATCGGCGATTGATAAAGTTGATGATATTAAACGCACATATATTAATTCCAAATTCAAAAAGTTCTTTAGCATGTATGAAAGAAAATTTGAATCCTGGCCGCCAATCGCTAATTCGCCACAAGACTAAAAGTTGTACTAAACTACTGGATAATTGTTGACCTACCAGACTCCAAACACCAAAGTCTAGGAAAGCCATTACTATACCAACAATTCCACCTATTATCACTGCCAATAGTGAGCGTATTGCTAAACTTTTGAAGGCAAACCGCCGTTCAAGAACCGCTTGCTGCACACTGCTCAACCCACTAAATGTAAAGCTTATAGATAACCACTGAATAATTGGTATTAACTGCGGTTGTTTAAAGAAATCAGCTGCTAATCCAGCGCCAACAAGACTTAACAAAGTCAAGAGTATACTGATTCCTAAATTTGTCCAAAATGCAGTGTCTAAGTGGTCTGTATGTATCTCTTGACGCTGGATAATTGCTACAGAGAATCCTTGATCAATAAAAATTTGTACAAATTCGATAAAAATATATGCTAGAGCAATTAAACCAAAAGTTTCTGGATTAAGTAAACGAGCTAGTATGAAGAAAACTACTAAAGAGACTGCTTGGCGTCCCCAACTTTCAATAGCAGTCCAAATTACACTTTTAACAGCTTTTTCTCGTAAATTTGATGAATCTTTAGATGATTCCATTACAGAGTTTACCGATGAAAGAACCTACAGTATTATATAGCTTTGATATTCTTAACTAGTAATTTATGTCATTAATTTTAGATGGGTTATGGAAGTTAGTAGTCTAGGGATATAGTCCTTGAAATTGAACGATTTATCGCTCAATACGAACCCCTCAAAATTAATGACATAGACTAGTAAGCAACAGTTGGATAATTTATTCTCAAACTAGTCAGTTTTATTTAGTTGACCATCAGAATGTTTTGCTCCAAAAACAAGACAAAAAGAACATATAGCTAGGGGTAGTGTAATGTTTAAAACAATACTTTTTATATTAGACCTCTTGCAAAAGTCCCTAACACCCCACCCCCTCCCTGCTTGCGGGGAGGGGGGATAAAGCGTAGCTTTGGCGGGGTGGGGTTCAAATTGTTTGATTTATTTATGCAAGAGGTCTATTGAATAGTTTATCCTACAAGACTATACCACAATCTGTTTGCAGTTTGGCAGCTATGTAAGAAACTCTTAGCATAAAAAAAAATTACTGATGAATTTGGAGACTGTTATTTACATTTTATGGCTTAAGGTGGTATCTCAACTTTGCTAGTCATTGGTTATAAAAACATAAATTTAGAAATTATGGTTCATACATATGTAATACATAACAATTTCGGCTTTTGAGGCATATCTAACACCTAAAGCAGTAAATATAGGACTCAATCAGGGTTGCAGTGAGGAGAGGAAATGTAAATTTTCTAACGCATATTCTGGTCAATTTGTACAGTCCGTAACTCAGAAGAATTTTAACTTTTTTTGGTTAATAAAGTTGACAAGTGTATCAACAATGTTGTGTTTAATAGAAGAGATGTCCGTTTTGATTAATCCCCAGTTTCTTGAAGGAAGACTGCTCCTAGGCGACTTGATGATAGTAGTTGCTTAGTAGCCAGCCATATAAAGAGTGGAATAGTCTTAGCGTAGCGGCCGCAAAGTCGGCGCGGTTCTTGAATCCATCGATACAGCCATTCAAGCCCTAACTCTCGAACTATGCGGGGTGCCCGCTTATGAATTCCTGCATAAACTGGGAAAGCTCCACCCAGTCCAATCATCACAGCTTGGATTTTACCTTTATGTTGAGCTATCCAATTTTCTTGTTTGGGGCACCCCAGAGATACTAAGACAGCGCTCGCACCACTAGAATTAATCTGTTTAACCAAAGCTTCATCTTCGGCTTCAGTGAGCGGACGAAAGGGTAAAGGTTGCATTGCCGCAATCTTCATGTGCGGAAATTCCTGCTCTAACCTTTTTCGCATCCTAGAAAGAATTTCTGTTTGGGAACCTAGAAAGAAAATACTAAGATTTTGTGTTTGAGTTAGCTGACACAAGGCTAGGAGAATATCCATACCTGCTACACGGTCTTGGTAAAGCGCTCCCGTCTTTCGCATCATCCATACAAGAGGCATACCATCAGGGGTAACTATATCTGCATTTCGTAATAAGGTAGCAAACTCTGGATTGCAATGAGCTTCAATGAGCATATGTACATTGGCTACATATACAGTTTTACTTTCATGCCTACTCGCCCACTTAAGTATTGTTTGTACCTGCTCGTCAAAGCGTAAAGCTGTAATGGGAAAATCAAGCACTTTTTTAGTAGGTAGAAGCACTCTCGCCACAATCAATAACTCCCGTGTCCAAGAAAAAAATCTGTAGATTACCTAGACCAATCTGAATATCGAATAATCCGGATTGGATGACTCTTGACTTTTTGTAGGCTTGTGTAAGCGTTGAAAGTTAACACATGGAGATGCAATTGCCTTCTTAGTATACTTTTTAATACCATCATTATTTGCTGCTGTGTTCTAGCTTACTGTTTTAAGGTAAGGATTTCAGACGCTGTTTGAGAAAATTCATAGTTACTTCATAATTAATTTTTGATTTGTTCATGCAAGCATTACAATTGCGATAAATTCCTCTAAATACAGATGAAAAATTAAGTAATATTTGCCACTGTTTGCCACTTGCGTATAAAAGTAAAATGCCAGACACTTAGTCGGCTGATTTTGACACGTAAGTATACGCTATATTTAAGAGCATCATTCGTTCTTGCATCAAAATCGAGTATTAAGTTTATTATTTACTACTCAGTAGTTTAGGAAATTATCAACAAAGTTACTAATTGACAAAAATGATTTTGTTTTAACCTCTCACGAATAGAGAAATGCTGTAATATCATGTCCGGTTGATTACTTACTAAACCCCAAGAACCCCACCCCGCCAAAGCTTTGCTTTGTCTCCCCTCCCCCCAAGCAGGGAGGGGATTAAGGGGAGCCAGTGCGGTCTTCTCCCAACTCTTACGAGACGCTTTGCGTTCACGTAGTGTCTCGTAAGAGTTGGGAGAAGGAGAGACGCCAAAGGCGATAGCGCCACGGAGAGCGAGTCTGCGTTCGCTTTTAGCGTCTCGTAGAGAGGGTCTGGGGTCTCCCCTTCGTTGTGCATCTGGCGTATGGCAATACTCGTCGGTTAAGAATTTTTCGTCATAATTTTAGTGTGTAGAGACGTTGCAGTGCAACGTCTCTACGGGGTTGGATGTCAGTTGATTTGTCCTAACCGAGCAGTATTGTGGCGTGTGGGGTGCAATTACTATGGGAATCATAACTAATTACCCGGACATGATATAATTTAATCTATGTACTGAAAAATACCTAAATTTTACTTTTTTCTGAAATAAAAGCCCAAAAAACAAGGGGAAGATAAGTTTATCTTCCCCTGGTCTCTCGTTTTTGTTATTTTCTGGTTTGTTAGCTTCCTTGAGTCTTTGGCGTAACATTTGCCTTTGCTTTTTGAGTTGCCGCTTCCTGGCAGAACCTCCTCTACCTTTGTCATTTCTGCCTTCTTTACGGGGAGATTCCCATCTTTTCAGGCGCATAGGTTTTAACCTCTATATGCTTGTTCGGTAGTGGGCAGGAGGAGAATCGAACTCCTATGACCGCAAGGTCGCCACATTTTGAGTGTGGTGCGTCTACCAGTTTCGCCACCCGCCCTTATATCCAGTCTCACCTATTATACTTTAATTGAGGGATTTTGTAACGCATCTGAAAATTAATTTTCAAAGTTTTCCTCCAACCATAGCTCTCAGGATTTTCTGGTCAATAAACTAGGGTCAATATCCTGTAGTTTGGCACAGCCGCTAAGTGCCATTGCCACATTTAACTCTTCTTGTAGGAGTGAGATGACATGAGAGACGCCAATTTGTCCTGCTACCGCTAGTCCCCACAAAATAGGTCGTCCGATCAGTACTGCTTTTGCTCCTAATGCCAGAGCTTTGAGAATGTCTGTACCTCTACGAATCCCTCCATCCAAAAGTACTTCTACTTTACCATCCACTGCTGCTACTATTTCAGCTAGGGCATCTAAGGAAGCGATCGCACCATCGAGTTGTCTGCCACCATGATTGGAAACAACAATTGCTTTGGCTCCATATTCTACACCCCGAACAGCATCATCTCCCCGTAAAATTCCTTTGATGACTAAAGGTAGTGGAGATAAAGACTGCAACCATTCTAAATCGTGCCAAGTTACTGCTGGGTTTAGCTGTTGGGCAAAATAGGTAAATAATCCAGATTCGCCTTTTTCATGGGAAATATCTAATCCTGAGATGGTGCTAAGATTAGCCAGATGTAAGTCTATGGGTAAGGTGAACTCATTACGTTTATCTCTTTCGCGCTGTCCGAGAACGGGTGCATCTACAGTCAGACAAAGTGCTTTGTAGCTTGCTTTATAGGCTTTTTCTACCAAAGCACGAGTTAATCCCCGGTCTTTATGGATGTAAAGCTGGAACCATCGCAGAGAATCTGGAAATTGATTACACGCAGTCGCCACTTCTTCAATGCTCTTTGTTGCCATTGTACTTAACACCATGCCCACACCAGCTGATGCCGCAGCTAGAGCCGTCGCAACTTCTCCGTCTGGATGGGCTAGACATTGAAAAGCCATCGGTGCAATCAGCAAAGGTAGTTGCAGGGGTTGTCCTAAAATGGAGGTAGTTAAATTGCGATCGCTCACATCGACTAATACCCGAGGTCGCAGCTTGACTCGCTCAAAAGCAGCACGATTATCTCGCAATGTGATTTCATCCCAAGCGCCACTGCTATAGTAATCAAGTGTCGTTTGAGATAGATGCTCTTTTGCTAGCTTTTCGTATTCAAAAAGGTTAATGGGTTGAAAGCGATCGACGTTGGATAAGTAGGTAGACATGATTAAAATAATTCGTAATTCGTAATACTTCGGCTACGCTCAGTACAAGTTCGTAATTCGTAATTACGTTTTGTGACGGGGATTTAGACCCAGACACAAAACGTGCTGCCGTCAAAAGGCTAGGAATTAAACCCCATTACTTTGTTAAATCATAGAGGATGTTTGAAAAGTCCTCTTCTCGGTAACAAAACGTTTTAGATCCCCCTAAATCCCCCGATAATTTGGGGGACTTTGATTCTTCCCCCTTATTAAGGGGGGTTAGGGGGGATCAACAAGTGCCTAAAATTACAGCCCACCACTTTTCAAACACCCTCTAAGATAAAATTAATACTTGGCTGAACTTTTAAGAAATTTTACTTTATTTTTCCCTACCCAATTACAGCATTTTTAAATTGATTGAGCTACAGCAATTATAGGGGTACAGCAATACCTATTGTTGTCAATTTTAGTAATGCCGTAGTTTGAACACAAAATACCTATAGCGTTTAGTATTTAGCTGTTTTTCTATATTTGCAGATATATATCGAAATAAACGCTCTTACTAATTGTATATATAAATATATATATATTTCACAAGTCCTAGTTTAAATATCAATTTATACCTTGTATTGTTTGACATGAAGCTCCATAATAATTGAAGAAGAAATTCCACATTTATCGGTTAAATATTTAGTTAAACCTCCGCTAAAACTTCTGTTATTGTGGGCGTTTGCGCAACGTCTCGTCAGAGAAATAATCCTTGTATTTTCAAGTAGGTTGTTGAAACTTCAACGCCACTTGCTTTAAGTCTGGGAAACCGTCAAACGTAGTGGCTTCCCCAAGTATGTGGCTTAGTTTTCACCTGTTAAGAGTTCCCTTTAATTCATATTGGAGTTTGATTAACTCATGCTAGAAGGGTGGTTTCAAATTATATTAACGCTACTAATTGTAGTAGCAATTACTCCCTTTTTTGGGCGCTACATGGCACGGGTATACCTAGAACAAAGTACTTTTCTCAACCCGATTTTAAATCCGTTTGAGCGAGTGCTTTATTCTTTGGTTGGCGTTAAAACCAAAGAAAATATGACCGGCTGGCAGTATGGACGGGCAATCCTATACACCAATGTAGCAATGGGATTGCTGATTTTCTTGATGATCATGAATCAAGGATGGCTGCCATTAAACCCAACCAAGATAGATGCCCCAACCTGGGATACAGTGCTGCATACTACTATTTCATTTATTACTAATACCAACCAGCAGCACTATTCTGGTGAAACCTACATGAGCTATGGTAGCCAAATGTGGGGACTTGGTTATCATATGTTCACCTCTGCTGCGACTGGTTTAGCGGTGGGGATCGCCTTTATTCGGGGATTGACTGGTAGATCATTAGGCAACTTTTATGTAGACTTAATTCGCTCAATTACCCGAATTTTGCTGCCTATTTCGATTGTGGGAGCGATCGCTCTGATGGCATCTGGCGTTCCCGAAACACTGGGGGGTGCAGTTGTATTCCCCACCTTGGAAGATCCGAGTATCAGTCAGGCGATCGCTCGTGGCCCTGTTGCCCATTTTGAAATTATCAAGCAATTAGGGGAAAACGGCGGCGGCTTTTTCGCCATCAACTCGGCACACCCCTTTGAAAATCCCAACGGATTTTCTAATTTAATTCAGATTGTCGCCATGCTTTCGATTCCCACTTCCCTAATCTACACCTATGGTTTGTTTGCGAATAACACCAAGCAAGCTTGGTTAGTCTACGGTATGGTGGGCATCCTCTATATAGTATTTATCATCGTTACTGCCATTGGTGAATACAACGGCAATCCGGCTGTGAATACACTACTGGGTAGTCAGCAACCAAATTTAGAGGGTAAAGAAGTCCGATTTGGTTGGGCACAATCTGCACTATTTGCAACGAGTACAACTGGTACTATGTGCGGCGCAGTCAACAGTTTACACGACTCCTTCATGCCCAACGGTGGTTTCGTTACCCTTTCTAATATGTTCCTGCAAATTATCTGGGGTGGACAGGGTACAGGAACCGCTTATCTATTTGCTTACCTAACTCTAGCTGTGTTCGTCACAGGGTTGATGGTGGGACGTACACCAGAATTTCTCGGACGCAAGATTGAGAAGCGCGAGGTTGTGCTTGCTAGTTTCTTGATTTTGTTAGTTCACCCGATCGCAATTATGATTCCCGCAGGTATCACCTTGGCATTTCCTGACCAACTATCAGGAATTAGCAATCCCGGTTTCCACGGTTTTGCTCAAGTCATCTATGAATATGCCTCAGCTGCTGCTAACAACGGTTCTGGCTTTGAAGGTTTAGGCGATTCACAACCTTCTGCTTTTGCGATCGCTAACGGTACGCAACCAACTTTAACTGCTTTGTGGTGGAACTTGAGTACCTGCTTCAGTTTACTAGCAGGGCGTTATGTTCCAACCATCGGTTTGTTGTTTTTAGCAGATAGTATGTCTCGCAAGCAAGCTGTTCCCTACACAAGTGGTACATTGCGAACCGATACCGGACTATTTACAGGCGTTACCGCAGGGGTGATTTTAATCTTGGGCGCACTTACATTCTTCCCAGTATTAGCATTAGGCCCCATCGGTGAAGCCTTTTTTATCGCCAAAGGCATTGGCTAGGGAGTGGGGAGTGGGGAGATGAGGGAGATGAGGGAGTGGGGGGAGATGAGGGAGTGGGGGGAGATGGGGGAGATGAGGGAGATGAGGGAGAAGAAGAGAAGCCCCATACCCAATGTCCAATGCCCAATACTTCTCTACGAGAGGCTTCGCCAACGACTTCGCTTAGTACAAGTGCCCAATTCCCAATTCCTAATTCCCAATTCCCAATTCCTAATTCCTAATTCCCAATGCCCAATGCCCAATTCCCAAAATCTAATCTATGCCAATTACTAATGATTCTCCTTCGCCCCGTGTTGCATCTGGAACTCGTGACTCGCGTAAGCACACACCCAAAACAGATATGCGGGGACTTTACCAAAGAGCAATTCGTGAGTCATTTGTCAAGCTCGATCCGCGAATTACTGTCAGAAACCCAGTTATGTTTGTTGTTTGGGTGGGGACAATTGTTACCTTTCTTGTTACCCTCAACCCAAATCTGTTTGGCACAATCCAGGCAGATGTGAACCAACAACGCCTGTTAAACGGGTTGATTACCTTCATTCTCTTTTTCACGCTTGTTTTTGCAAATTTTGCCGAAGCTGTAGCTGAAGGGCGCGGTAAAGCACAAGCTGATTCACTGCGATCAACGCGTTCGGATACGATCGCTAACAAAATCCTCGCTGATGGTTCGATACAACAAGTCAATTCTACGGAACTGCGACGGGGTGATATGGTAAAAGTCAGTGCAAATAATATGATTCCCGCCGACGGGGATGTAATTAAAGGTATTGGCTCGGTGGATGAGTCTGCGATTACTGGGGAATCTGCCCCTGTATTGAAGCAACCAGGTACAGATATTGCTAGTTCGGTGACAGGAGGTACACGCCTACTTTCCGATGAGTTGACAATTCGCATTAGTGCTGATCCTGGTCAAGGCTTTATCGATCGCATGATTGCCCTGGTAGAAGGAGCAGAACGCAGCAAGACTCCCAACGAAATTGCTTTGACGGTATTGTTGGCAGTGTTAACACAGGTATTCTTGATTGTAGTGGCAACTATGCCCCCATTTGTCGGCTACATCGCCAGTTTTATCAGTACAGCCTTTGGAGTTGAGGCGGGAAACAGTTTGCAAGCGGGTGCTAGCGTTGCTATTTTAATTTCGCTACTAGTAGCTTTAATTCCTACAACTATCGGTGGTTTACTCAGTGCCATCGGCATCGCAGGTATGGATAGAGTTGCACAGTTTAACGTTATTGCGACCTCTGGTCGAGCAGTAGAAGCTTGCGGCGACATCAACACCTTGGTGCTGGATAAGACAGGCACGATCACCTTGGGAAACCGGATGGCTGATGAGTTTATTCCCTTGAATAATCACTCAATAGAAGACGTGGCGCAAGTGTCCCTAGCTGCTAGCTTATTTGACGACACGCCAGAGGGCAAGTCAATTGTGGTTTTAGCAGAAAAGTCTCAGGCTGCGGTAGACTTCAATATCGACAAAGCCGAGGGTGTAGAATTTTCCGCGAAAACCCGCATGAGTGGCACGAATTTACCCGATGGTAAACAAATTCGCAAAGGAGCAGTAGATGCCATTAAGGGATTTGTCCGTTCCCGTGGTGGCTACATTCCTGATGATATAGACGCAGCTTATGAGCGAGTTTCCCGGTTGGGCGGTACACCCTTAGCTGTCTGCCAAGATGACCAAATTTATGGTCTGATCTACCTCAAAGATATTGTGAAACCTGGTTTGCGGGAACGGTTTGACCAACTTCGCCGCATGGGTGTTAAGACGATCATGCTCACAGGTGACAACCGAATTACTGCTTCGGTAATTGCTCAGGAAGCTGGGGTGGATGATTTCATTGCTGAAGCGACTCCAGAACACAAAATTGAGGTGATTCGTTCCGAACAATCTCAGGGTAAACTAGTAGCAATGACTGGGGATGGCACTAACGATGCACCTGCCTTAGCTCAAGCAAACGTGGGTGTGGCAATGAACTCTGGAACGCAAGCTGCCAAAGAAGCTGCTAACATGGTGGACTTAGACTCTGACCCCACGAAGCTAATTGACTTAATCACCATAGGTAAACAGTTGCTAATTACTCGTGGAGCCTTGACAACATTCTCCATCGCTAACGATATTGCCAAGTATTTTGCCATCATTCCGACTATTTTTGCTGCTGCTGGAATTGGCGCACTGAATATTATGGGATTAAAGAGTGCCCAATCTGCCATCGTCTCGGCGCTGATTTATAATGCCTTGATTATTCCGGCACTAATTCCCTTAGCACTCAAAGGGGTGAAGTTCTTGCCTTTAACAGCAGATCAACTGCTACGTCGCAACATCTTCATCTTTGGTCTTGGGGGCATCGTTGCTCCCTTCATTGCCATCAAACTAATAGATATTATCCTACCTTTGTCTTAATTTACTATGAAACCTCTTCAGATCCGCCGCGCCATCGCTCGATCACAACTATTAGAAGAAATAACTGAAATCTGGTATCAATGGCGTAGACAAAAGCTGCCACTGTACTTATTCTTGGCAATGTGTTTCAACCTAGTGGTTGCACCTCTAGTCTATGCAGCTACTGGTGAACAACTTTCCCGCAGTCAATCTTGGGGATTGGGACTGTTAGGACTGGTGACACTAGGGCTTTCCATCTATTTATTTTTCGTCATGTTTGTACCGGAGAAATTCTAATGAGTTTTGCACGCGAAGCCAGTAGAGCTATTCGTTCTACCCTGGTACTTTGGGTAATTGTCGCAATTATTTATCCTTTTGCGATGATTGCCATTGGGCAGATTGTGTTTCCGTTTCAAGCAAACGGTAGTCTATTGAAAAATAACACAGGTCAAGTTGTCGGTTCTGCTTTGATTGGTCAACCTTTTACTGGCGATCGCTATTTTAACAGTCGCCCCAGTACCACCAGTTACAGCACAGCCGATCCCAAAAAGGACGATGGGGGAGTTTTGCAAACTGGGGTTTCTGGTGCTAGTAACTTGGCTCCCAGTAATCCCGCATTACTAGAACGCATCAAAGGTAAAGATGACCCCGACCCCAGCAAAAAGGTTGAAGGTGACTTCAATCGTCTCAAAACAGCAGGTGTACAACCGACTGGCGATTTAGTCTACACCTCTGGTTCCAGCCTTGACCCCCACATTACCCCGGAAGCTGCCAGGGCGCAAATTTCACGAGTAGCCAAGGCGCGAGGATTTCAGCCGAACCAACTAGAAACTTTGATTGCCCAAAACACCGATGGCCGCTTTATCGGTATCTTTGGTGAGCCTGGAGTTAATGTGTTGAAGCTGAATTTAGCTCTAGATCAGATTAAGGGATAAAGGCTTGGAAAATAGCGGAAAAGGAGTGTTTCTAATGATTGCTAATCCTCTTATTCGCAATAGTTATCTATAGCAATACTTCCTGATTACTTAAAATCTAAATGCTCAGATTCTCGAATTCTTAAAGAATTCGAGAATCTTATTTTTACTAGGGCTATATCAAATCTTGGGTTCATAAGTAGTGGATGCACCGATCACCTGGAGTAGCAGCAAAAATGCTAACCCTCGACCATGCCTCATTTTTCGTTCCAATTAAGATGCGTTTGCCCTGGCTTATACCTAGTGAGGATTGTTCGGAGTATCTCGCTTGGTATACTTGTTTATGCTATTTTTTCCTAATTATTAAAAAAGTGAGCAAATCGGGAATAAGAACTAACAATCAGGTGTGAACTTTACTGGAATAAGTTCGTCGATAATTTCTGTTAGCAAAGAGAGCGAATTTCAAGGAGTCGGATTCTGAAAGGCTTTGAATTCAAAGGTGTTGAAAAACTTATTGGCCCAATAGCCGCCCTTCTCGGCTTTGTATATTTGTTGCAATGGTATATTGGAGACTTGCGATCGCCTTCCGATCCCATCTTTGAAAATAAACAGCCGCCTCTGGTCATGAAAAAGGGTGA
This sequence comes from Nostoc sp. CHAB 5836, assembly GCF_020829445.1. Classification (GTDB taxonomy): domain Bacteria; phylum Cyanobacteriota; class Cyanobacteriia; order Cyanobacteriales; family Nostocaceae; genus Nostoc. Next base: position 3,375 of record NZ_JAIVFV010000070.1, on the reverse strand, counting down.
CCCATATATCCGCGCTTTAATGCGAACCATCTCGGCAAGTGAGGCCAGTGGAAACCGTCCTTATTCGCTGTTATACGGTGGACAGCAAATCAACGACCTTAGCCGACATCCGGAAATGTGCGTCACAATTGTCACAGGCCCCAACACAGGTAATTGTTCCACGGCTGCTGGCAGATATCAAATTATCAACATTACTTGGTATCGTTTAGCCCCCCGTTATCACCCAAAGCCGATGCAGATGATGTTTTGGACTGCTTATAGTTTTGAAGCAGAATATCAAGATATAATAGTTTATCGTTGGTTGAGCGATTCTAAAGTTTGGGGAACTGATATTTCTCAACTGTTGCGCCAAGGAAAGTTAAATGATGTTTTGCGGCGACTTTCTCCCACTTGGACAAGTCTAGGATATGGCATAGAAACTAATTCTGTTAGTAGCTCTTTGCCTAAGGTTTATCAGAAAATGTTGCAAGAGGAATTGACCGCAGCTAATCAACCAACAACCCCGAATTTGACACCATCCCCAACTCCTTCTAGCAATGCAGTCAAGAAGTTACCAAAGCAGTGAGATTATCCTAATTTTTAGCTTGCTGCACAGAAAAAATATTTGATATTTCTCACAAATGCCCAGGTATTTTCAAAGTGAATATTATGTCCAGCATTACTAATTATTTTTATTTGGGCAAATTCACAGAGTTGAGCCATTTCTGTATTAATAGATATAAATTTTTGATCATATTCACCCACTAGTAAGAGCAGAGGAATTTTATTCTCTTGTAGCTTTTCCCATAAAGAAGGTTGACATCCAGTACCCATAAAGCGCAGTGATTTATCTAATTCCTGTGGATTGTTGTGCAACCGACTTTCTATCATGCGATCGCATTCTGGATGATTTTTTAGATTACCAAAAATTGTCTGATTATACCAATTTAATAGAAAAGCAGTAAAATCCCTTTTTTCAATACTTCTTGATAATTTTCTACCTATTTGCTGATCAAGTTTAATCCGTTCTAATCGTTCTACTTCTGTTGGCAAACCTGGGGAAGCTGACTCTAGAACAACTTTTAAGAAACGTTCGGGAAAATGCAGGGTGAGATATAAAGCTAATCTCCCACCCATTGAATAACCAACTAAGAAGCATTTGGCAATTTTTAACTCATCTAACAAGTTGATTAAAGCATGAGCAGTATTTGTCATTGTATAATATTCTTCCTCACCCAAAACTTGAGTTTTACCATGTCCAGGGAGGTCAAGTGTTAGATATGAAAACTCGTCACATAGTAATTTGATGGCTTCATCAAATTCATCAATATTACCCATGAAGCCGTGCAAAAAAAGAATTAGCGGTTGATCTAGAGTGCCAATTAAAGAATAATGAAATTGATAATATTTTAGAATCATCCTCTACCCCAGGGCTATTTCATTCTAGACATAAACTACCCGGAACTGAAGTTCCGGGCTAATAGCTAAAGTCCGTTAAAACGGACTATAACTCAATACGCTTGGGTTAAGGTTAAAACTCTTTGTTAAAGTAAATTTTTTTTAACGTAGACGCAAAGCGGCTTGCCACAGGCTACCGCCAAGAACGGCAAGGGCGCAATCTCTCTTCTCTCTGTGTTCTCTGCGCCTGGAGTGGTTCATAAAAAAAAGAGTTTCAGCCCTTTTGTGAACCGTATTGGTCTTTAGACTACTTTCGCTATTAGACTCAGAATTCATTCTGAGGCGGGCTAGATGAGAATGCAATACTGCGTAGGTTTTTAATATTTGTAGGTTGGGTTGAGCGCAATGCGAAACCCAACAAACCCAGTTCTTCGGTTGGGTTTCGTTCCTCAAACGCCACGTGCTACCCTGCGGGAACGCTAAAAGCGAACAAGTCTCTTAACAGCAAGGGCGCAGTGGCTCCCCAACCTACACATTTTTATTTTTCTAATTTTTAAGGTAAAAATCGATCTAAAGCAGCTTTTAACTGTTTAATTTCAACATCAATATTACCCTCTTGTGCCGCTCTACCAATACACTCAGTTAAATGTTCATCCAAGACAATTCGCGCTACCCGATCCAATGCGCCCCGCACTGCGGCAATTTGCAGTAGAACATCGGGACAAGGGGTACTTTGCTGCACCATTGCCTTAATACCACGAACATGACCTTCTATACGGGATAATCGATTGACAATTCGCCGTAAAGACTCTTCGCTATGAATGTGAGCATGAGCCGACTCTCCAGTTCCATGAGTATGATCTGTATGCTCGTGGTCTGTATCGTAATGGTGGGAATGTTCTGCTTGCTGGGATGTTGGCAAGGATTCCTTACCTAATCGGTTTGATCCATTCATGAGTTATCAAAGGACTTGTAGTACTCAGATCCTAGCCTAGTACTAGATCAAAATTTATGGAGGGGGATGAGGGGGATGAGGGGGATGAGGGGGATGAGGGGGATGAGGGGGATGAGGGGGATGAGGGGGATGAGGAGGTGAAAAGAATTAGTAATTAATGTCCAATGCGCAATGCTCCATGCCTAATGCCCCATTCCCCTAACTTTACTGCTGACGATTGGCTCTTTCTTGGGGAATAATCTCTGTTACTACCCTACCGCTAGAACTGCCACCTTTGACAACAATATTTTCTGTTTGCAGATTACCAACGGCTGTTTCACCGGCAAAATTTAACGGTGGGTCAACTTGCCGATAAGTCACATTTCCCTGAGCTTCAACTAACTTATTGTCTAAATACCATGTTAATGTATTAGATTTCAGAGACTGGCGACGCTGACCAACGGCGTTGACCTTGCCTGTTAAATAAACGGTTTTTTGTGGTATTTTCATTTCACCTTGATTGGCTGTCACTGTGACATTTTCGGCACGCTGGAACATTCGCGTGGGTGAGTTTGTGGTGACAGTTTCTGTGTTCATGTTCCAAATCATAGAGTTACTAGCTATTTGCAGTGGTGGATCTAGTAAATCTAGTTGAGCATTCTGTTTGACAGTGGCAATTTTTGTTTTTAAGTTAACTTCGGCAGAATTTCCTTTGCCGCGATCGCTAATTTTATTATTTTTGTAGCGGTCAATTTGGATGGGGCGATCGCCAATCAGTTTTTCTTCTTTAATATTCCAGATTAAATGCTCAGTTCTCACTTGCATCTGGGGATCGGTGGAATTGGCTACTACCCCTCCAGAAAATTCCATGCGCTGTTGGCGGGTTTTAACTCGCGCTTCCTGTGCAACTGCTTGTAGTTGTTTATGAGTACCATTAATCTGGTTGCGAACAATCTACAAATCTTCTTTGGGACGCCATTCTAATTCATTACCTTGCAAGACAATCCCATTCCTAGGGTCTGTGGCAAATATCCTACCTTTAAGAAATAACTGCTTCCCATCTT
>NZ_JAIVFV010000006.1 GCF_020829445.1 Nostoc sp. CHAB 5836 | reverse complement strand
CAATCTCCTATTCTTGCAAATCGAGATATTCTTTGAGCGCTTGCAGGAAGGCGTTTATGACCATCCCCTGATTTTGGCTATGGCACTGGAGAATCTCGCTAATCAGGCATGGGATGAAGTCGAGCGAATCTACCCAAATTTGTGACAAATAATACTTGTAAGGATAGTCTAGATTTCTACATCTATAATTTTTCGCGATCGCTTTTTTTTGGGCATTGGGTGCAGGAGAATCCAGTCGCGTTGAACTTAAATCGCGATACTTGTCGATCGCGATCGCCTTACCGGATCACCTTGTGGATTGCTTACTACCTCTACGTTTTCGCCAAAGGTGATCAGGTGATCATCATTGATGCTGACTTTTTTTCTGATTCGGGATTTGCTAAAACTGCATTTTCTGATGTACTTGGATGATCACCTTCAGAATTCTCTGAGGAGTTTTTGGCTGAAATACTTTCTGGACAATGGTTGGTATTGTGGTTGGTAAGGTGATCATAGAGGTGATCACAGGTGATTCATTGTTTTTATACACGTCGTCGGTTTCGCTGTTTGACTTTGACTGGTAAGCATTTGAGTCATTTTCTGAGGTGATCCGCGTAGATGGTGTATGAACCTATCCCACTAATAATTTTGTGCTATGAAGCTTAAGCTTATTGAGAACTGAAAACGAAAAATTAAGGTTTTCAAGCACATTTTACAAAAAGAAGTAGGGATTTTTAGAATAGTGGGATAGGTTCATGGCTGATCGGGGATTAGGGGAAGTGGAAGGAAATGGCGATCGCCTGGGCTGGAGGTGGTCAAAGTAATGCCTACAGTTTGCCTACAGTCCGTCTACAGCCTCTAGGCAAGGCTTTACAGGTGAGTTTGTCCTAAGTGCGACACCCAATAGCCTGTCCACTTCATGGCTCAATACATTGCCGATAACCCCTCGAAAGTCCGTCTACACCGCCGACAATTTTTTCGCGCTCCAATTTGGGCACAAGACGCCGAAAACTGCCCCCAAAGCGTTTCTAACATCAATTTTATCTAAAGTTCGGCGATAGTCATGTCTTAAATCTTGTACTCTTGGGGTATCTTGCTCGCTGGCTAACGACTCTTTTTTTTACACCGTAAGCCTAATTTTTCTACTGTACGATGCATTGTAGTAATACTTACACAAAGAGCCTTTGATCTGATGGCGTCCAATAGCGTTCGTCCCCAGGTTCGCTGCATTTTAGGGCATCAAAAAGCGGTAAAATTTTTTGACTAAAGTTTGACTAGGGGAATTTATGACTTTTGGTCAAAATTCCTTGATATTGCGTTGTTAACTATGCCAGGAACCGGACTTGAACCGGTGACACGAGGATTTTCAGTCCTCTGCTCTACCAACTGAGCTATCCCGGCTGGGGCTTTTGTGAGCCACGATTAATCAATATAGCAAAGATAAAAGAATATAGCAAGGCCTTGGAGAAAATAATTATGCAGGTTTCAACCTCAACTTAAATTTTGGATATGGCGCTTCTAAGTTGATTGCAACACAATGCACCCCAACCCCGCATTTGAGTAAAGCAAACGCTCCCCTCCCGAAGAGCGGGGAGGGGTTAGGGATGGAGTCAGGGCGTATTGCATCCAAGTGAGAATCGGTATAATTTATTTTTTGTTAGTCCCTAATAACAAAACTTTATCAGATGGTACAGCCCTCTGCAATTTAGTTTTCCCTGAATAATTAGGATCTATTCACTTATTCGTGAAAAATTTTGCTAACTTCTGATAAAATTACTGAGAAATATTCTTATAAAATACACGTTTAAAAAAAACGTGAGTTGGGTGTGAATTGGAGATCAGTGTGAGGAGAAAAATGCAAAAATTCTTTAAATATCTGCTAGTTAGTCCAGCAGTATGCGCTGCAATGCTATGTGTGAATACTGCTACATTTGCAGGTGAGACTTCCAATGCGTCTGAAATCAACCAACCACAAGTTTTAGCTAATAAAGATCAGATAACAGGTCAAGTTACCTCTGTGTCTCAATTTTCTGACGTACAACCCACTGACTGGGCATTCCAAGCATTGCAGTCTTTAGTTGAGCGCTATGGCTGTATTGCTGGATACCCAAATAGCACGTATCGCGGTAATCGGGCATTAACGCGATATGAGTTTGCTGCTGGTTTGAATGCTTGTCTTGATCGGGTTAATGAACTTATTGCTACAGCCACTGGCGATTTAGTTAACAAACAAGATTTAGCCACATTACAAAAGCTGCAAGAAGATTTTTCAGCAGAACTTGCGACACTCCGAGGTCGTGTAGATTCCGTAGAAGCACGCACTACTGAATTGGAGGCGAATCAGTTTTCAACCACAACCAAACTGCAAGGACAAGTTGTTGCAGTCGTTAGCGATGTATTGTCAGGAAATACAGTCAACGGTGAAGAAATTACCGCCGAGAATACAACTTTAGGGGTACGAGCGCGCATAGAACTTGTTACCAGCTTCACAGGGCAAGATACCTTGTTTACCAGAATCCAGGCTAATAATATTCTCAGCCCTGATATTGGCACACCAGAAGGTAACTTATTCTTTGCTGGCGAGGATGGTAATACTAATGCTGCGATCGATGCGTTGTATTACAAATTCCCTCTGGGCAAAAATACACAGGTTATCGCTATTGCCAATGCAGGTGCAGCAGACGATCTTACCAGCACTGTTAATCTCTTTGATGGTGATGGCGCTTTTGGTGCTTTGTCTACCTTTGGCACACGTAACCCAATTTATAACCAAATAGGCGGCGCGGGCTTGGGAGTAACACACGAGTTCAATGATAAATTGGCATTAAGTCTAGGGTATTTGAGTGGTACAGCTAACAACCCTACGCCTAATAATGGTTTGTTTAATGGTTCTTACGGTGCGCTGGCACAGTTGACAGTTAAACCAAGCGATCGCATTTCTGTTGGTTTTACTTACATCAATTCTTACAACCAACCACTACTCACTGGTAGCAATGCAGCGACTTTCCAGGATATAGCAACTATACAGGGCTTACCGGAAGATCAAGTAGCCTTTTCCAGTAATTCTTACGGTATCCAAGCATCCATCGGCATCACTGATAACATAGTGTTGGGTGGTTGGGCTGGATACACTAACAGCCAAACCTTGAGAGGGAACCGTGGAGAAGTTGACATTTGGAACTATGCCGTTACCCTTGCCTTCCCTGACCTCGGTAAAAAAGGTAACTTAGCAGGTATCATTGCTGGTGTAGAGCCGAAACTGACAAGCTCTAACATCGCAGGATTGAATAGTGATCCTGATACATCCTATCATCTTGAGGCATTCTACCAGTATAAGCTCAGTGACAATATCACCATTACTCCAGGAGTCATCTGGTTAACATCCCCAGATCACAACAACAACAATGATGATGTTGTTATTGGGGCACTGAGAACCACATTCAGTTTCTAATTCTCAAAATCTTAAAAGAACCCCACTCCGCTAAAGCACAGCTAGCTTTAGCTCCCCTCCCCGCAAGCGGGGTGGGGTTCTTTAAATACAAAAAGACCAGCTTCCCACAGCTGGCCTAGAAAATCTTTTTTTGCGTTGTCTTCTCAAGAGAGTTAAAACCCAATTGCGCATTCCCAAAATGCAACGAGCAACTTTTCTTAACAAGATTGTAACAGCCAACACAGATTTTTTTAGAATATTCATCAAAAAAAGATATTAACAAAGCTCAAAAAGCTTCTATCTATGAAGATAATTCCGCAGATCCCAGGGTATAGATAGAGGAGGCGAGAGAGAAAATTTTACCTTATCTCCCTTATCTCCCTTATCTCCCTTATCTCCCTTATCTTGCCGTCAATCTCAACCGATCAATTTCAACTTGACAGGTTACTGATGCTGGTAGCGATTTCTGCATCTGCTGATGTTTCGCCCACGCGGAGGATTTTAGCCCCCAATTCCTGCAACTTCACATCGAGTCGATCATAGCCGCGATCGAGGTGCTGTAAACCCTGAATTGTGGTTTGTCCTTCTGCTGCCAATCCTGCGATGACTAGCGCTGCTGATGCTCGTAAGTCTGTGCCTAAGACTGGTGCGCCAGACAATTTCGATACTCCCCGAACGAAAGCAGCGTTGCCTTTGACACGAATATCTGCCCCCAAGCGATTCAACTCTGAGGCATGACGCAAGCGATTTTCAAAGACGGATTCGTTAATCACGCTGTCGCCTTCTGCCAATGTCAGCAAAGCCATGAACGGCGCTTGCATATCTGTGGGAAAACCTGGATGGTATTGAGTTTCAATATCCGTTGCCTTGAGGGTTTCTGCTGGCAGAATATGTAAGTATTCAGGCTTTTCCTCAATTATTGTCACCCCAATATCCCGCAGCTTGGCAATCACTGGTACAAGATGTTCTGGAGCCACCCGCGAGAGGGTAAGTTCTGAGCGGGTAATTGCTGCTGCCAGCAAGAATGTCCCGGCCTCAATGCGATCGGGAATAATGCTGTAGTCAACAGAATGCAACTTGGAGACTCCTTCAATCATAATCCTGCTAGTCCCCGCTCCCTTAATCTTGGCTCCCATCGCGTTACAGAAGTTAGCCAAATCGACTACTTCCGGTTCTCTGGCAGCATTTTCGATAATCGTTTCACCCTCTGCCAGGGTAGCTGCCATCATCAAGTTTTCCGTCGCCCCAACGCTGGCTATGTCTAAGTAAATCTTCGCACCTTTTAATCTCCGGCTGCTGCCAGGGACGTAGGCATTACAAATGCCATGCTCAATTTGCACCTCAGCCCCCATTGCTTGCAGTCCCCGGACATGCAAGTCAACTGGTCTTGCTCCAATAGCACAACCACCTGGTAAGGGCATCTGAGCTACTCCTAATCTTGCCAGAATTGCACCAATGGCAAAAAAACTTGCCCTCAATTGGGTAACTAGTTCGTAGGGAGCTCTTGATGTTTTAATCTCGCTGGCGTTGATGTCTAAAATATCACCTTGTCGTGTTAAACTTACACCCAAAGCTGATAACACCTGACCCATCCGGTCTACGTCCGCTAATAAAGGGACATTGCGGATACGACAATCACCCGGACACAGCAAGGCTCCAGCCATGATTACCAATGCTGAATTTTTTGCCCCGCTAATTTTCACATGACCTCGCAAAGGATGCCCACCCCAAATTTGCAAGACTGAGGAGTCTGCTTCTGGAGCAAATTTAGCATCTGGTAAGCTGCTAGAAGGATTAATAAGCCTACCTCCAAAAGTAATACGTATTTTATATGTTTGAAGTTGGTTTTGATTCTACAGTAAAGATTCAAATTGTCCACGTTTTCGGGCAACGTCTTCCATAAAAAAATTGTTTTTTGAGTGATATTTGCGGGCTGAAAGTAAGCAATAGCAAGCTTTTTGAGCTTTGGAAAAATTTAACAAAAAAGAACGAATGAATAGTAGTTTGAAGCAAAATTAAATACTCAGTAAAATAACCTAAGTGTTCTCTAAAAATCAATGCTATACTAGACACCTCCAGAAATTAAATACGCGTTACCCAGAACCCTTGTTTTGACGCAGCACTGCTACGTCAAAACAATTCTTTTTCACCAGATGTCTACTGCTGAGTTAGTATTTTGATTCGACCTATCCGTTGAAAATTCGTTTCAAATTTGAGACTTTTAACTAAGTTTGCGGGTTTAAGTCCCCTGGCTAACGACGGCAGAACGTTTTGCGGTGGGGTTATATTTCGACTTAAGCTAATCGGCATTTAAGTTGCATAAAAGCAGGGCTGAAGCCCTTACTACAAGCGAATCATTCTGGAAAAATGAATGACGATTAGCTTACTTCGACTACGCAGTTCGACTGCGCTCACCGTAAACTCAGTACAAGTCGGTCAATAACCAATCCTCAGACGCTCTCTACGAGACGCTAAAAGCGTACTTTACTTCCCCGGAGGGCTACGCGGACTCGCTAACGCAAAACTGAATTACAAATTACGAATTACGAATTACGAATTATTTTAACGAGGTGTGATGTTTTTACTTGACAAAGGTAAAAACATCACGCAATAATAAGAAATTGTGAATAAAAACAAATGCCAGCGGAACTGGCGGAATTGGCAGACGCGCTAGATTCAGGTTCTAGTGCCGCAAGGCTTCCGGGTTCAAGTCCCGGGTTCCGCATATTATTCAGTTAGGAGTTAGAAGTGAAGAGTTATGAGTTGAAAAAAAATAAATTAACTGCTAACTGCTAACTCTTAATTGCTAACTTTTTGATGTTGACCAGTTTACAAAATTCCCTAGTCAAGCAGATTCGCAAACTACACTCCACCAAGGAGCGGCACAAGCAGCAGTTATTTTTATTGGAAGGGACGCACCTGTTAGAGGAAGCTTGTGCGGTGAATTACCCCTTAGAAACAGTGTGTTGTACTCCAGAATGGCAAGCAGCCCACCCTTCGCTGTGGGAGCAAGCGTGTAGTCGATGCGATCGCGCCGAAATTGTCAGTAGAGAAGTCTTAAATGCGATCGCGACCACAGTCCAACCCGACGGTGTGGTCGCAACGGCAAAACGAAGGGAACGCCAAACTCAACTACCATTCACCGGTTTAGTGCTAGCTTTAGAAACAGTGCAAGATCCCGGTAACCTGGGTACAATGATCCGCACTGCTGCTGCTGCTGGAGCATCAGGGTTGTGGGTAACTGGAGATAGTGTAGATTTAGATAGTCCGAAAGTTTTACGTGCTTCAGCAGGGCAATGGTTTCGCCTAGCAACAGCCGTAACCGAAGATTTCAAAGCAACAGTCCAACAAAGTCAGCAGCTAGGAATGCAGGTAGTGGCAACCTTACCTAGTGCGACTTTAACTTATTGGGAGGTGGACTGGCGAAAACCCAGTCTGATTTTACTGGGAAATGAAGGTGCGGGATTGTCGCCAGATTTAGCCGCGATCGCAGACAAACAAGTCAGAATTCCTTTGAGTCCTGGGGTGGAATCTTTGAATGTGGCGATCGCAGCCGCTTTAATGTTGTACGAAGCTCAACGGCAATTGATTTGTCAGTAATAAATTTTAACGTAACGCAAAAGTCCCTACTTTCAATGTACTCATCAGGTGGGGATTGTGAGTTCTTGATGAGGATTACATCTGGAATTGACCCTTCTCTACGAGACGCTGCGCGAACGGCTACGCTCAGGGTAAATTTTTTACTTGGTAAAAACTTTCTTCTGGATGTATGACGAATCCCGCTTGTTTTTCTGATATAATTACCTAGTCTTGACCCTCCGGGTTCAAAATCGCTCTTTGACGGAAACCCTCAAGACCGCGTTTTTCACCATCAATGCCATAAGCGAAAACCAAGCTAATAGGTATATGTTGCAAGAAGACCCTTCTCTACGAGACGCTGCGCGAACGACTACCCTCAGGGTAAAAGATTTGGGTCTTGGGAACCAGAACTCCTGCCATTGGAGCAGGGCTATTTCATTCTAGACATAAACCACCCGGAACTGAAGTTCCAGGCTCATAGCTGAAGTCCGTTAAAACGGACTATAACCTTTTCTCAGTCGTCTTGAGACGACTTTCGCTATTAGACTCGTGAATTCATTCTGAGGCGGGCTAGATGAGAATGAAATAGCCCTGGCCCTAGGAGGGAATGTCAGACCAGTAAAACTACGGAGTTCTCTTGGCTATTCCCGATGAATTAAGAGAGCTACGTCCGTCTTACGGCGGAGTAGTTCACCTTTTTACCCCTATTTGGTTTTTGTTATTTCTTCGAGATATTGTTCAATATCAGCAACTGCGTCCTCAAGAGCCGCTAAATCAATATTTGTCAAATCTTGATCGAGTTCGACTTCACTGAGACTACTAGTATGCAGTTGAGGGATCTCTTCTTCCTCGGTTGAACTTTCTTGCAAGATATCTTCCAACTGATCGAGGGATTGTTGAAACACTTGATCAGCGGCGCGGCGCTGTTGTGGCTGACTTTGCTCCATAATATTGACTTGGAAATCCTGATTTACTGACTGAATTTTGATTGCAGTTCCTACAGATTCAAATTCTGCACTTGCAACATCTAACATCATAGTTGTGTGCTGTATCAACTTTAGCAGTGGTTATCAAGAATATCGACCGAAAACTGCAAATAGCATCACTGATTCCCTTGTAGTAAGCGGCTCTATCCCTGGTATTCTCCAACTCAAATGCTCATTAAGTAAGGGACTTCCAAAGAATAAATCATTCCAAGAAAAATAAGAGGCAGGATTTTTTAAGAATGATAATCATTTTAACAGGGAGAAAAGGGGTTGCCGAGGGCAACCCCTTTTCTCCCCCTCATCTATGCATGAAGAATCTATACACTTGTTATCTGCTTTGAAGTTAAACAGTGTAAATAAGTAACCGTTCAGGGGGTACAAAGAGGACGCATTTCTATCTTTCCTCTAAAATCCAAGGACTGAAGTAATCAAATTAACGTGAGTTCGACTGGCTCTCTTCACTTTGGAGAGGGATCGTCATCGAGAGGGATCGTTATCGAGAGTGATTGGTAATTTATTTTGTACTTGACTAATTGGCATAATTTCGGCAAGTAACCGATAGTTATCTTTATATTCTTGCCACATTGAAACTAAGTTTTTTGGGTAAATAATCAGCGTTTCTAAATAACAATCTTCTTGTAATATCTTAGCCAGGGCGGTTCTAACTAAAGCAAAGAACTTAAAAGGGCGGTTAGAAACCGCGTCTACACAGACGAAACCCGCCTGCGCGGGTTAATAAACCTTAATTTTCTTTTAGTTTGCGTAGGCGGACTTCGTTTGTATCGCCCCGAACTCTATTCGCCCTGGCTCTAAGTTGACACCAATGATAGCTTGTCCGCCCCTAAAAAAATAGAGCAGTTGCACTATAATACAACTGCTCTAAAAATTACTTGGATAAATATTATCTACCTATCCACAGACCCCATGATTACGTCAACACTACCGAGAATCACCACAATATCTGCAACCTTCATACCCCGTAGTAAATGTGGAACAATCTGGAGGTTATTGAAATCTGCGGCGCGAATCTTCCAACGTGCAGGAAAGACGTTATCATCGCCAACCAAGTAAATTCCCAATTCACCTTTGCCACTTTCTACACGAGAGTAGATTTCACCTTTAGGAATCTTAAAAGTGGGAGAAACCTTTTTACCGATGAATTGGTAATCAAATGCGTCCCATTCGGATTTTTTACCTGCAGCTAAACGCTTGGCTTCCAAATTTTCGTAAGGGCCCCCAGGAAGTCCTTTAACTGCTTGGCGAATAATCTTCACCGATTCGCGCATTTCCCGCATCCGCACTACGTAACGCGCAAAGCAATCACCGGCGGTTTCCCACTGCACATCCCAGTCGAAATCGTCGTAGCATTCGTAATGGTCAACTTTCCGCAAATCCCATTGCACGCCAGATGCGCGTAACATTGGCCCAGAAAGTCCCCAGTTAATTGCTTCTTCACGGGTGATAGTCCCAATCCCCTCAACCCGTCGCCGGAAGATGGGGTTATCTGTTACTAAGCGTTCGTACTCATCAACTTTAGGCAATAAGTAGTCGCAGAATTCCAAACACTTATCTACCCAACCGTAAGGTAAATCGGCTGCTACTCCACCAACGCGGAAGTAGTTGTTATTCACCATCCGATAACCTGTGGCAGCTTCCCATAAATCATAAATCATCTCCCGTTCCCGGAACTGGTAGAAGAAGGGAGTTTGTGCGCCGACGTCAGCGAGGAAGGGGCCAAACCACAGCAAGTGGTTAGCGATGCGGTTCAACTCCAGCATGATGACGCGGATGTAGCTAGCGCGTTTGGGAACAGCGACACCTGCAAGTTTTTCTGGGGCGTTGACAGTGACGGCTTCGTTGAACATTCCCGCAGCGTAGTCCCAGCGACTGACGTAAGGGACGTACATTACATTAGTGCGGTTCTCGGCGATTTTTTCCATTCCCCGGTGCAAGTAGCCGATAACTGGTTCACAGTCAACGACATCCTCGCCATCCAGAGTCATGATTAGCCGCAGAACCCCGTGCATTGAGGGGTGGTGTGGCCCCATGTTTAGCACCATTGGTTCAGTGCGGGTTTCTAGTCTGGTCATAGATTTCGTGTTCTCCGTTCGTGAAAATTTTGAATTGAACCGCCTAGATGCCAACCACAGCCGATTTATCTAGTCTGCCAAAATGAGGTTTGTAGGGGCAATCTATATAATTTTGACTCTACAGGGTTATGTTGGAGAGAGGATAGCAGCGCAGGTGTTGTAATTGATGTTTCATTTTGTTGCACCTCTTCAATTATTATAGGGAAGCTTGATATGCAAGGGATTGAGGCACAGCTTTTTTTTCATCTAATCTGTTTTTGCATTTAAAATCCTGATGTTGGGGATTGAGATTGGGTGTTAAGCAGGACTTAAATCAAACCACAGAGGACACAGAGGACACGGAGGAATAAGAGTTTAAGAGGTTTTTGGTGTAAGTCTTACCAAATAGAAGCAAAAATAAAATTAAAATTTCAAGATGAAATCAGATTTACAAACACCGCTAGATTTAGAAGAACTGGCTTTTTCTCATATTTCCGTTTTGGGACGGGAGGTAATTGAGGGTTTGGCGGTTCGTCCAGGTGGGCATTATTTAGATGTGACGGTAGGCGGTGGTGGTCACAGTCGCCTAATCTTAGAGGTTGCGGCAGATGTGCGGGTAACAGCAGTTGACCAAGATGGAGATGCTTTAGCGGCGGCGCAGAAGAATTTAGCTGAGTTTGGCGATCGCATACAATTTATCTATAGCAATTTTGCTGACTACGAATTTCCCCCTAATACTTTCGATGGTATTTTAGCCGATTTGGGGGTAAGTTCTTACCATTTAGATCAAGCAGAAAGGGGTTTTAGCTTTCGCCAAGCTGCAAATTTAGATATGCGAATGGATCGGGGGCGATCGCTAACTGCTGCTGATGTGATTAATAATTGGGATGAAGCAGAATTAGCTGATATTTTCTTTAAGTACGGTGAAGAAAGATTATCGCGGCGCATTGCTCGTCGTATTGTCGAACGACGACCGTTGCAAACGACTACAGAATTAGCTGATGCGATCGCTTCTTCTGTTCCTCCAAAATACCGTTATGGCAGAATTCACCCCGCTACCCGTGTTTTTCAAGCTCTGCGAATTGTCGTCAACGATGAGTTAAAATCTTTAGAAACTTTTTTGGATCAAGCACCAAATGCCCTTGTCCCTGGCGGCAAAATTGCGATTATTAGTTTTCACAGCCTGGAAGACCGCCCGGTAAAACATAGTTTAAGAAATTCACCTTTATTAAAAGTCTTGACAAAAAAACCAATTATTGCTCAAGAAGAGGAAATTGGGAAGAATCCGCGATCGCGATCGGCCAAACTGAGGATAGCTCAAAAGCTGCTGTAACTGCAATGCAACCTTAAACTGCTCCATCTCGTGGCTCAGAACTGCTGCGAATACGCTCAATGAACTGAGGATAATTTTCTAAATCTTGTTCTGACTGTAATGGTGGCATTTTAATCCAATTACCTTCGAGATGCAGCTTATCCACGTAGGCGTAAAAGGCTTCCTGATCTTCCCGATGAGCAAGAACGTAATCATGTAACTCTTTCTGACTCATTCCATGAAAATTAGGCTTGCTCATCCGATGTATCTCCATTTACCGTTAGGGTATATCTCTTTGACACTCTCCTGGCTAAGGCTGTCACTTGTCCTTTGTCATTGGTCATTAGTAAAGGTTTTAAGCTTATTTACGTTTCGTAACATACTTGAATTTTTTCGCACCAACGTACTTACCGCCGTCGCTATGAAAGAGGAAATAAATCCTAGTGCCTACGAAATGACGCAAAACTGAGTAATTGTAAATCAGTAATCGGTAATTGGGATTAGTTCATTAAACATCTGGTGAAATTAAATATGCGTTACCCAGAACTCTTGTAGAGATGTAGCAGTGCTATGTCAAAACAATTCTTTTTCACCAGATGTCTATTAGTTATTACCGATTTTGCTTTCCAATTTTTGACCCTAATAATATTCTAAAATAACAAATAGCTTTTTCCGCTACAGTTTTTGAGGGAATATTCGATGACTATTTGGATAAATGAGCAAATTGACCCGTCTGGGATGATTCATGCCTGTATTGCCACTTGTAATGAATCTCAAGCTAAAGAGTGTCATGATTCGTTTCAGAATAATTTGACCGAGACGCAAAAGACAGCAGGTTGGGTAGCGCGATTGCGGACAGTCGATTCTTGGGATGAAGTACCAGTAAATTCTTTAAAACTCAATTAATTGAGGGTCATTTTTGGGGATTTTAATCGAAGATATTTGTAGGAGCGTAGGCGTAGCCCAACCTAGGCACATCGCTTGTCTACGACACCTGCACCTATGCCAAAGCCTACAGCGATCGCCGCAAATTCCATTACAACAGGTTAATAAAGGTTAAAATTCGGATTAAAATTCTCAAATTCTTCGCAACTGCTTCCCAAAAAAGCAACATATTAGATAAAACTGATGATTTTTTGGAACTTTTAAGAGTTATTATCTATACCGGAGATTAAATTAAAAAAATTGCATAAACCGAATCAATTTAGTGAACTATCCCAAAGTTTACACTTCGGAGCAAGCCTGTCCGATTAATTTAGTTGGCGAAACAGGACAAGCGGTTCAAGTTTCAATTCATCCTCCCAGTCAATATATCTGTGCCAACTGCGAACGGATATTACCAGATTGGAAACGGCAGCCATTTTTACGAGTAGTGATTGTTTTACAGCGATCGCGTTATCAATTAGTCGAAAATACAGCAGAAGTAGAGACAGAGAAAGAACGCCTGCGAGAAAAGTTTATGAGATTTGGCTGTGATTTAGCATTTAATCTGCGCGATCGCGGCTATTTAACAGACCTAATCGACCCTCGCACAGGCTATCCTTTACTATCTCATCCCGGAGCAATCCCCCACGATGACACAGCAGTTGTCAAAGCTTTGCTCAACTATCCAGTGATTAAAAATCAATGCCGTGTATTAATTCATCCCGATTGGGGTGCGGCAGTTTATCCTAGCATATTGATATCAGAAGCTCCCCCAATTGTGATCGAATGGGTTACAAAAAGCATCGCAGCTATGCATGGGTGGAAAGAAATTGATTATTAGTCATTTGTCATTGGTGACTTGTAAGTAGGTTGGCGCAATTAAAGTTAACTGGCTAAGGCTGTCATTTGTCATTTGTCCTTATTCATTTATAAGGGTTTTAGGTGTATTTACGTTTCGTAATATAGTTTGATTTATTTAGGACTTACGCAATAACTCTCTGAAACTCCTATTTCTTGGCGTACTTGGCGTACTTGGCGGTTCGTTTTTTCATGATTTTGCGTAAGTCCTATTATTGTTGCCGACTTACTTAATTAATAAAATCAGGTGCAATCATGCCAGATGGCAGAATACGACAACCTTTGTAAAATACTCGCAGAAAAGTATCCCCGTGATTTTACTCGTTGGTTATTAAATCAAGAACCACAAACAATTGAAATTTTAAGGGTTGAAGTTTGGGAAAGATTTTATTCGTCAATTATTCCGGGAGGAAATTATGCAAGAGTCAGTGATTTATCAGGATATTTTGCATCAGGGAGAGCAGAAGGAAGCATTGAAATATACTTTACGCCTTGTAAATAGACGCTTTGGTGAGATAGATTCATTAATAATTGAACGTCTCCAAGTCTTATCTACTGAACAATTGGAGGGATTGGGAGAAGAATTTTTAGATTTTTCAAATGTATCTGATTTAGTCACTTGGCTTGAGCAAAATACAAGCAGTTAAATTCATCATATTTTCAAAACCTCCTCAAATTGTGATCGAATGGGTTACTAAAAGCATAGCCACCTTTTTGATTGCTAATTTTAATTGTTACTCGCCTTCATTAGACATCTGGTGAAATTAAATATGCGTCACCTGAAACCCTTGTAGAGACGTAGCAGTGCTACGTCTCTACATTCATTTTCGGAGATGTCTATTAGCTATTTTTAGGTTTACGCAATTTCTGCGAACCAATTGGGCCAAGAATTTGGTTCAAGCTACGCAACTGTTCAGCTGTACCCATCCCAATCAGCCGATCGCCTGGCATTAAGACTGTATCGCCAGTAGGGCCGCCGATTAAAGTCCCATCAAGGCGGCGAATTGCCAGAACTAATGCCCCAGATTGCGATCGCAACCTCGCTTTTTGTAAAGTTTGACCGACAAAAGGACAAAAAACCGGATCGAGTAAAAATTCCTCCATATACAACTGACGGTCTGCACCTGTCAAAATTCCGTCTACAAAATCCAACACTTGGGGTCTGAGAGCCGCAGCAGCCATGCGCTTCCCACCAGTAATATAGGGAGATATCACTTCATCTGCACCACCGCGTCGTAACTTCTGCAAAGCTTCTTCTGTACTGGCGCGGGCGATCACTCGAATTGCCGAATTCAGTGTTTTGGCTGATAAAACGATGTATAAATTTTCGGCATCGGAAGGGAGTGCTGCAACGATACACATTGCCCGTTCAATACCAACTTTCAGGAGTGTGTCATCTAGGGTAGCGTCACCTTGGTATGCTGTATAACCTTCTGTCTGCGCTCTTTGCACAGATTCCATGTCTGAATCAATCACCACAAAAGGTACACATTCTGCCCGAAATTCCTTGGCAATTTGACGACCAGTCCGGCTAAATCCACAAATAATGTAATGTTCTGTCAGGGATTCCATTAACCGCCTCTGTTGCTGTAGCCGAATTCCTTCTTGAAAGTAGCCTTGAATAATCGCTTCTGTAAATCTGTTGACAATGTAACCGATATTGATTACACCCAACAAAATTAGGGCAATTGTAAACAACCGTCCTCGATTACCTAGTGGGTGCGTCTCTCCATATCCCACAGTCGCAAGAGTGATCACTGTCATGTAAGCCGCATCTTCCCATGACCAGCCCTCCACTAGCCAATACCACAAAGTACCAATGAAGAAAACGCCGCCAAGAGCGATCGCCCCAGCCATTAACTCCTTTTGGATACGTTGATATTTTTGCTCAAGTGTTGAGAATGAAGTAAAAATAGTACTTTTAACCTACTTTTTCTAGTTTTCTATTAACTTTATCGCATTCGTCCTTTTTAGTAAGTAGGTCGGCGCAATTAAAGCTAACCGCAGAGCAGATTTTTAATGCTGGTAATATCTAAAGAGCATTTTTGAAAAGCTCAAAATGCCTGAAATCCTTATTTAGAGGCTATTTATTAGATACGACAGCGTTACATAGATGGGCGATCGCTTAATATCAGAGTAAAGAGTAGCCAGCAGTTTTATGACAGCAGCACTGAAGAGAACAAGGCCATATATCGAACAACGAGATGGAGGATATTGGATCGAAGAGACTCGCATCTCTCTTGATTCAGTTGTGTATGCCTTTTTGAATGGTGAGTCTCCTGAAAGCATTGCCCAAAACTTTCCATTCCTCTCGCTGGAGCAGGTTTATGGTGCTATTACCTTTTATCTTGCCAACCGAGAGCTAATTGATGCGTATTTAGAAGAAGGTGAAAAAGAGTTTGAGAAATTGCAACAGTCTCTTAGAGAGAAAAATCCCCCTCTCTATCAAAAGTTAAAAGCTGCTCAAATACAGAAGCACAGCAAGGCATGACGACAGTTCGATTTCAAGCAGATGCTGATCTACGCCAAGCGATTGTAACTGGCACGATACGTAGGCAACCAAATCTTAATTTTCAATCAGCCTATACAGCATTGCTCGAAGGTAAGAAAGATTCAGAGGTATTGGCGATCGCTGCACAGAATGATAGAGTCCTCGTGACTCATGACCGTAAAACCATGCCTGCTGAGTTTGGTGAGTTCATAATGTCAAAAACCAGTTGTGGAGTTTTGATTCTTTCCCAGAATTTGTCAGTCAGTGATGCAATTGAAGCACTCATCCTTGTTTGGGAAGCTTCTACTGTTGAGGAATGGGTTAATCAGATCATGTCTATCCCATTTTAAGGTGAAAGAAAATATGAGATACATTGAAGAATCTCAGAACTAATGCTCTACACTGCGATCGCAATCTCGCTTTTTGCAAACTTTGGCTTGGTAAATCTGTTGACAATGAAAAAAACACCGCCAAGAGCGATCGCCCCAGCCATTAACTCCTTTTGGATACGTTGATATTTTTGCTCAAGTGTTGAGAATGAAGTAAAAATAGTACTTTTAACCTACTTTTTCTAGTTTTCTGCTAATTTTTTAGCATTTCTCCTTTTTAGTATATTTAAATAATCTTGGAATTAAGGCTGAGTAAGGACAGAGCAAATACTTGTTGGAAAAGTTATATTTCTTTACTTTAAGTACTATCCTAAATAAATTAATCCTGCTAATATCAAGTTGAAACGCGCTTGTAATTCTGTGCTACAAGCCATCAATTAAAAGAACTAAAGGTATAAAGTATGACTACACTAGCTGATATTGTAGTGTATTTACCTTGTCCGTAAGTCTTAGAGGATGTTTGATAAGTATTTTTAGGAACATCAAAACCTCCCAAACGTAACCTCCTAGCCTCCTTGCCTTGTAGGAAAGGGGGGTTTGAAAGCCTCTCTCGCTGTGGGGGAGAGGAATGGAAGCGGGGTTTTTAGTATACTTTGCGACTTTTCAAACATCCTCTTAAGTAGTTCGGAAAAATCAACATCCTCAATAGCGAAACTCTACAGTTCATCTTTGTTTTTAATGGAGATTAAGCGATGCAATTTATCAAACAGTTAGGCAAGCCACTAGGTTTTGTGGTCTTAATCGGTTCTGCGATGTTTTCCGCACCTTCAGCGATCGCGCAAGATGTTGTATCCACAATCATGGTCAATACTGATGTGGTTATGACTCCCGCTTACTTAAAAAGTATATTTCCCGGTGCTACCCAACTAGATGTTCTCCAAGTTGGCGGGATTGTTACTATTAACCCTTTTTTGGGGATGATAGGGATTCAAGAAACGGGCTCCTACAGTCCATTTGAAACGTCTCTCTATAATAATCGGGATGTACGGATTGGCACTAGTCGTGGATCTCGTTTTTTACCTAGACAAATTGCTAGTACCGAAATAGTTGGTATATTTAATGCGTTACCAACAAATCCACCATTACGCCTGGATCTTAATACTGGCGGCACTAATTCTCCAGCCTTTCCCATGAGTGGTGTAGTAACCTTAAGTGGTGGTACAACTTGTAGTGCCGCTAGTGCAGCGACGAAATGTGTGGCAATTCATTACGGATACAACCAAACATTGACTAACAAAAATCAACTAAATCCCCAGTTCTCGCGAACAGTTATTCAGTTAAAAGACAGTAGGAACACTAATGTACAGTATCTATTCCAATACCCGATGTCGTCTCCCCAAGTGGATTTAAGTTCTCCTTTACCATCTGTAGTTTCACAAGTTAGTTCAAATCAAATAAAGCGCTTAAGATCCAAGACGGAAAAACCTTTACAAAACTCTCCTATTTCACAAGCTGGTTCAACTCGATATTTAGTGGTTTACAGCGAACAGAGTGATCCTCAAGAGCCTGGTGTGGTTATGGCTAACTGGACTCAATTCCCAATCGAGCCTGGTCAAACACCGCGATTAAGCTTTAGTAATAATGTTTTAAACCCTCCAATGAGCATATCTAACACTAGAGTCTTGCGAACAGATACCCAGATCCCACTAGCTCAACTAAACGCGATAGATTTACCACAAACAGATTCAAGGTTCGTACCCGTTCCAAGTGCTAATGGCACACTACAACCAGGCACAAACACACTTCCAGCCAATGTACCGCCTACAAATATCCCAGTCGATGCACAATTCTGTGTTATATTCGAGCAGCAATCCGATTTGGTGAGGTGTTTAAAATTCTTGTTTGATTCAATTGCGAATTAAGAAAAAGCGAACTTGTGCCGAACGAAGTCGTTCGCGGAGCGTCTCGTTGGCGTAGCCTCTCGTAGAGAAGAGAGGTATCGCGAATTGGTTTGATCTCTAGGCTAAAATAGCCCTGGGTGTGAGGTAGTACAGCAAGGCGTAATTCCAAATTCCAAATCAATACAGCATAAGCGTTTCATTGATTTGGAATGGGTAGTTTACTTTCGCCTTGCTGTACTAGTTATTGCCGTCATCTATCCATATGTCGAGCGTTATAAACTTTTTCACCTTTTAAGTTAATGATGGTATTGGGGTCTGTTTGGGTGTAACTTACTTTATTGCCGTTATCAAAGACAAGACCGCTATAATTAGCAGTCGTTCCATCGACTCTAGTGAAGCTTACTGTAAAACTACAATCACTTTTCACTTGGTATGTACCTTGCGTGGCAATATTGGTCGTTATGGTTCCTGCAACACTTCTAACCAGAATAGTTCCTGTTACCTTTCCCCTGCCATCATAGTTATTTAAAGCATTTAATGCAGCAGGCTCGGTTTTATTCAAAAATCCACCACCTTGAATTGCATAGGCTCCTTGTAAACTTTTATTTGAACAGACTTTTTCTGCTCTTGCCTGTGGGGTATTGAGAATAACTGAAGTGCCGAATGCTGATGAAACGCAAAGCATTAACGTGGCTAAAGATGTGAATTTTTTCATAAGACCTCGCGGTAAGTGGGAAACTCAGCCACTTTAGTGCTGAGAGGGAAACGACTCGTGCGGTTTTAACCGCCTTCAATCTTTTTTCATTACCGCCTTGGAGTTGGGAAATTTGGTGTACTTTTGTGATGTACTTTCAATGGGACAATTACCATTTCAAATCTCACAACCCTGTACGCATAATGTTTTGCTCAAACGAGCCTCCCTTACGGGGTAATGTTAGCCTTGACCTGTTATAAGAGCTTGTTATGCTTGCAACACTAAACCAGTGACCTTAGTTTTGTTTAATTACAAGCGACAGAGCGAGGGACTGGCTGCGTATCCCAAGGTGTCGTGACTCAAATAACGGCTACCTATTTCTAGGTGGTCGGGTCAACATAGCTCTTACAGAGCTTCAGTCCCTTTAGGGCTGGGTTGTTGACAGTTCCAGTAATCTTCTTCTAACTTGGGCAGAATTATATGCAAGTTAGATGATGCCAGAAATGAATTGTCTGTAGGAGAGTGCGAACAAGGTATTGGTTCTCCATTTTCTCCCATTTCGGTTTGTACCTCAACCTTCGCCGCTAGAGCAAGTGTTGTCAAGGGTGCGGCTTTTACTTCTGCAAGTAAGACTACACTCTCCTTTTCATCATGAATTATTACGTCAACTGGTTCAGCACCATGATAAATTTTTAAATTCCTCGAATTAATTTTAAATAAATGCTTTAGAAATACACACAGCAAACGACTTGTGGTTTTGCCAATAGTTCCAGATGGTAATTTGTTTGCCTGATGATAGTAAAAATTCCCTTGTAAAACACATCTTGGGCAAGCATTAGTGTACGGATAAATTAATAGAGGAATATTATTTACTGGACAATAAAGCCATCCTTTATTGGTTAGTTTTGTATAGTACTCAGCAGCTATAATCAGATCAAAAGCTGCTGCCAATGATATACCAGGATTGGTAGCAGTGCGTTTGGCATTTTCCAAAGCTTGCTCAACCAGAATGGAGGTTAATGCTTCTTCATGGGAATTTACTTCCAGAGCTTTCACTCTTCCTAAAAGGCTGACTATCCAATCGGCCTTAATTGGTTCAGGTTGATTACTTTGCACTATTTTTCAAAGATGCGATGTCTACAACGGGCTACGCCTAAGCATTTAATACTATACAAAAGCATAACAGCGATGGCCTTGCCAACGCTAAAGGCGATGTCTACGGTGGGCTGCACTTATGCACTTAGCAGCACTTTTGTCAACTAACTGTAATCACTGTTCCCAAACTCTCATTCGCCAATCTATCCACCGCACACACGGCATAGGTTCCCGCTTGTTGGACGGTAGCAAAGGTTGTGCCGGCAGATAAAATTCGCCCAATTGTCCAAGTATCGCCAGTTTGCCGATAAAGTGTCCAAGAACGAACTGGCTGATCATCTCCAGGCTCCCAACTCAGTTTGCGGTTATTGACTTGTAGTCTAGTCGGTGGAGGGGGTGGTGTTGTATTTTGCCAAGACAAAGTTGGCGGTAGCGCAGGTTTGTTATAAAGCAGACTTTGAAATTTATCAGCAATGCCCTGACTATTTTCTGTCAAAACACCGACATTAAAAAAGATATTCCCCAGTGACAACTGTCCAGCTTGGCTACGACTAATTTTCACCTGCTTTTCAATCTCATCACTCTCCCGACTCTTGTTGCTTGGTTCTGTCAAATTATTACCAGCGTAAACGTGTCTTTGCTTTGTGTTTACCTGTGTCCACCACTGTAGCAACGCCGAATAACTTTGTTGTGGTTGGTCTGTGCGCCAGTAAAGTTGAGGCGCAATATAATCAATCCAGCCTTGTTCTAACCATTTCTTCGAGTCAGCATACAGCACGTTGTAAGCATCCAACCCAGTAATACCAGCAGGTTGTCCGGGGCGATAAATCCCAAAGGGACTAATACCAAATTTTACGTCGGGTTTGGTTGTTTTAATTCCCTCCCAGAGGCGCTGTACCATTCTGTTAACATTGTCCCGCCGCCAGTCGCCAAGGCCGAGTGTACCACCGCCTGCTTTATATGCAGCGTAGGTTTTGTCATCGGGGAAAGGCTGTCCCTCAATGGGATATGGATAAAAATAATCATCTAAGTGAATGCCATCAACATCGTAGCGCTTCACTACGTCGATAATTACGTTGTAAGCTCTGTCTTGAACTATTTTTAGTCCTGGATCCATCCAGCGTTGAGTTTTCCACAGATAAACGCTTTCTGGATTGGTAGCTGCTATGTGGGGAGGGACTGTTTTGGCTGGGTTAGTGGAAGTGCTAGCGCGGTAGGGGTTAAACCAAGCATGAAGTTCAATATTGCGCTTGTGACATTCTGCGATCGCAAACGCTAAAGGATCATAAAATGGTTCTGGTGCTTGACCTTGAGTTCCGGTAATCCAAGCACTCCAAGGCTCTAATTGCGATTCATATAATGCGTCTCCCTCCGGTCGCACCTGGAAAATCAGGGCGTTGAAGTTTAACGCTTGTAATTTACTAATAATCTCGCTAAGTTCAGCTTTTTGTTGGGCAACAGAAAGTCCCGCTTTGGAAGGCCAATCACCATTCCACACAGATACTACCCACGCCCCCCGGAATTCCCGACTATGATTTACCCTAACGCTACCGACAGGTGTCGGTGTCGGTGTTGGTGTCGGTATCGGTGTTGGTGTCGGTATCGGCGTTGGGATGGGTACTGGTGTCGGTGTCGGCGTTGGGATGGGTACTGGTGTCGGCGTCGGTGTCGGTATCGGCGTTGGGATGGGTACTGGCGGCTGCACTAAGTAACTAGAGGTAATTTTTTCTGCCTCACCTAGATACACCAAAGCTTGATAAATAATCACTGCTACATCTGCACGGGTGGCTGCGAGATTGGGATTAAGTAATTTCACATTTGGAAAACTAACTACCAGTCCAGCTTTTGTGGCAATAGCTACATGATTTATACCATACGCAGGAATCTGGGCAGAATCTTGATAAATTTGTGGGAGTGCTGAGAGGATGTCAGGTTTTATCTTGGTGCCAATTTCTAAACCTGCTACCAAGGAAACTAAAACTTCCGCCCTAGTAATTCGGTTAGCGGGACGGAAAGTTTTATCACCAAACCCGCTAAGAAATATTTTTTCGTAAGCTGCTTGAATGGCTGCTGCTGCCCAATAATTAGCGGGTACATCAACAAATGGAACATACTGTCGCTTCTTAGTAACTTTCGCAAACGCCTTGGCGATGATGGCAGCAAATTCAGCGCGGGTGACAGAGTTGTCGGGGCGATAAATCCCGTTCGGCAACCCATTAACAATACCACGTTGGGCTAAGGCTGTAATAAATAAGCGTGCCCAATGGTTTTGAGTATCGGAGAATGAAGTAGCAATAGATACCATTGTTGATTGCAGCTAGCTGGCCTGGATTTTGATTTCCTTAGGTTAATTTAGCAATTTTGTTGGCGATCGCTGCTGCAATGTCTTAGAGGATGTTTGAAAAGTTGTGGGCGAACTTATTATAGCGGTTCTCAATTGCATGGAATACAGACCTAACAAGAACAGCCCCTTCCCTTCTAGCGTTGGGGAGTAAGATTCAAAGCCTCTCTCCTCTTAGGAGAGAGGTCAAAACTCTACTCCACCCAAGCGAGAACCGCTATAAGACTATTTTGAGTATTTTAACCGATTGACAAAATGCTCTTTATCTTAAACTGTCAGCGATGAGGAACGACAAGGGCGAACCTTTGTATAGCCGCGAATTCTATTCGCCAGGGTTTAATTTGAGACTAACTAAATGTAATTTACACGTTGGCAATTTTGTCAATCTGCCAACAGCCAGAAATAATCACAGTCTCTTGTTCAAATTGGCTGATGGGGGCGGGTTTCATGTCGCGATAGTCCAGGAGTTGAACTAAGATGAGATAGGCGATCGCTAAAATGACCGAAATCGCACCTGTAAGAATGGCAATTATTTTCGAGCGGTTCATCAGTATTTCCTATAATGCAAGTTATTGTGCTTATCTCCACATTAATACTTGACAGACTCATACCAATTTAATATGAAGCTGCATAATAAAGAACCCCACCCTAACCCTCCCCGAAATCGGGGAGGGAACTGGATTTTCCCTCTTTGCTCTTCGTTCGGGGACTAGGGGTGAGGTCAAATTCTATGCAACTTCACAAAAAATTGGTATTAGCACATAAAATATTAGCAAGCTGAAAGCGACATTGAGCGATCGCCATGACAACTAAACCCGGATTTTTCACCAAATCCAGGTTTACCGCATTACCTGACATTCAAACTAAAGCAACTAAGGAAGATTCGCTGTTAAAATACCACCAGTCCGCTAAATTAAACGAGACATACAACTTATGATTACTCAAATGATGGTTCAACCCTCATTCTGGGTAGATTCTGGAATCAAACTCAGTAAAGTTAGGGACATATATTTGTTTAAATTTACTGAAGAATTACAGTCTCGACTCGAAGAATTATCTGAGAAAAAGAAAGCTAGATTGCTAACAAGAGAGGAAGATGCTGAATTGGCAGGCATATTGGAACTTGATAGAATTTTTACCTTGCTTAATGCCAAAATCATTTCTCAATCATGACAGTTAATGATTCTACCAAAAAATTAGTCAGACAAAGAGCTAAATTTCTTTGTGAATACTGTCATTCTTCAGAAGAAGCAAGTGCTGCTCTATTTTCTATTGACCATATTGTACCCCAGTCTCTTAAGGGTTCGGATGACCCTGATAACTTGGCATTAGCCTGTCAGCGTTGCAATGGATATCGCTACAATTTCACCACTGGAATTGATCCAGATACAGCACAGATGCTACCTCTATTTAATCCACGCCAGCAAAACTGGTCTGACCACTTTATTTGGTCAGCAGATGGTCTAAAAATTATTGGCATTACTTCTATAGGACGAGCTACAAGTAATCGTTTAGACGTCAATGATGAACGTCATAATGAAGGCTCTATTGTCAAAGCTCGTCGTCTTTGGATCAAAGGTGGTTGGCATCCACCTGATGAAGACCCGCAACAAGTAAAAAAGTATTGATCGCTATCATAACAGAAATCCCATCTGTAAACTGTTATGGAATTTTGAGTAGGAATTAAATTGCAAGTCTAAATAAATTTGGTGTAAAAAATTTTACTTTCTAGTGGGATTTACAAGTTAAGTCATTCAATAGTAATCTTCTAGTGTGAATATTTACGTAAGAGGGTCTTGATTTCAGGAATATGATGAACTTTAAAATCCAAGGCTTTTTTACGACGTTAATAATTGGTACTGTGTCAGCATTGACCATTTCAGATGCTATCTCTCAAAAGGTCAACGCCCAAGCTACCCCTTCTTGTAATAATGCAACCATAAAAGGTAGCTATGGAACTAAATTCACTGGGACGTTTGCAGCAACGCCTATAGCTGTAGTTGGTTTAGTCCAGTTTGATGGAAACGGAAATTTTCAAGGAATAGATGCTCTTAGCAGTGACGGTGCTGTATCTCCAAACAGGATAGTGTCAGGAACCTATAGTGTTAGACAAGATTGTACGGTGCAGATAGTATTCACAGGTGGTAATGGCACTGCTTTTTTAAGCGGTGCTATTGTTGATGGTGGCAAGGAAATCTTTCTTATCCAAACTAATCCAGGTTCAGTACTTACTGGTACTTTTAAAAAAGTGAACTGATTTACTCCATCTGTCGCAACGCTTAGAGGATGTTTGAAAAGTATTGGGCGAATAGAATTCGCTACTAGACAAACAAAGTCCACCTCCGTGGACTAAGAAAAAATCAAAAGTTTTAAACCCACGGAGGTGGGTTTTGCCTGTGTAGCCGCGATTTCTAATCGCCAAGACTAGTAATAAATTAGACTTTACAAACATCCTCTGAATAGATTGTCGCTGTTCTTCAGTCATCACAATTAAGTCAGGGAGACGGGATTTTTTCACGGAGGTACGAACGCCAGTACCACTAGGGCGAACCTCCCAATCTAACCCTAGTCGTTGAATTTCCAGATAGAAGCGGATTAACAAGAAAGTAATGATAGCTTCATGCAAATCTGAGGCTGGAGGCATTTCTAGCAGTACCCCATCCTCAAGTTCATAGCGCTTTTCAGTGCCATCATCGTAGGTGAGATATTCCTCAAAAGTATACAGACGTTCTACAGGTTTTGTAGTGGACATACTCTTGTAATTCGTAATACTTCGGCTTACTTCGACTACGCTCAGTACAAGTCGCTCAGTACGAGTTCGTAATTAGCTTTCAGAAGATAGTCGTGTAAAGCTCGTTGGGTTTACTGGGGTGACTTCAGAAGCGTAGCGGTTAAAGTCCCTAACGTTGAAAGTTAAGATATGGGTTAGCCTATTGACTAACATTGAGGCTACAAGCCTAGCATCATGCACATTTACGCCAATTACCCCATACTGTAAAATTAATCGCTTCCACTCTGGATAAATCTCAGGTATATCTGGTAGTACCAAGAACAAACCTTCTAAGTACAGCTTTGCATAAAATCGTGGCGAATTGAGGGTTGAATTTTAAACACGCTCGTAGCTCTCCATAAATCCAATTCGCAATTCGCTTTTTCGCCCATTCGCAATAAATAATATCGTATCTACTTTCTTCATTCTCAGGTAACTTTGGGAATGTAGAGTAATGTAGAGTTAAATTTCCCCAAAATGTCTTTAACTGAAGAAATTCTTTCCCAATTACCCGGCGATGTTTTACAAAGATTGCGCCAAAGCGATCGCACTTTAACATCTGTGCGCGAAAACTCCGCACCTATCCCAACGTTAGTTAAAGAAAGTCTACAGCCTTTAGGCGCTGTAGACTTCGATTTGCTTATCTGCGGTGGCACTTTGGGCATTTTAATTGGTTGCGCCTTGGCGGTGAAGGGACTGCGGGTGGCGTTGATGGAACGGGGTATTTTACGGGGGAGGGAACAAGAGTGGAATATTTCTCGCAAAGAATTAGATGTGTTTGTGGAATTGAATTTGCTAACAGAGGAAGAATTAGCAAGTGCGATCGCCACTCAATATAACCCAGCGCGAGTTACTTTTGATGGCGGTACAGAAGTTTGGGTAGAGGATGTCTTGAATATCGGTGTAGATCCAGTTTATCTACTGGCTACTTTGAAAACTCGATTTCTCGCCGTTGGGGGAAAGTTGTTAGAAAATACACCCTTTACCGAAGCCGTGGTTCATCCAGATGGGGTGATGGTAAATAACCAATTCAAAACTCGGTTATTAATCGACGCGATGGGACATTTTTCACCCATCACCCGACAAGCACGCCAAGGCAAAAAACCAGACGCCCTCTGCTTAGTTGTCGGAAGTTGCGCCCAAGGTTTTCCCGAAAATAACTCAGGCGATTTAATATTATCATTCACATCTTTGCAAAATCAATGTCAATACTTTTGGGAAGCTTTTCCAGCTAGGGATGGCAGAACCACCTACTTGTTTACCTACATGGATGCACATCCTCAACGTTTGAGTTTAGAAGCGATGTTTGAAGAATATCTGCGTCTGTTACCAGAATATCAGGGAGTGGAATTGAGCAAGCTGAAATTTCAGCGATCGCTATTTGGTTTCTTTCCTACCTATCGTCAAAGTCCGTTAAAAACCCCTTGGAATCGCATTCTACCAGCAGGAGATAGCAGTGGTAATCAATCTCCCTTGAGTTTTGGTGGTTTTGGGGCTATGGTGCGTCACCTGAAGCATTTAACTTATGGCATTTACGAAGCGCTAGAAACAGAACAATTATCTGCAAAATCCTTAGCACTGCTACAACCCTATCAGCCGAGTTTAACTGTTACCTGGTTGTTTCAAAGGGCGATGAGTGTTGGTGTAAATCAGAAAATTGCCCCAGACCAAATTAACCAACTACTCTCGGCAGTATTTCAGGAAATGCAGCAGTTGGGTACACCAGTGCTAAAACCATTTTTACAGGATATAGTGCAGTTTTCGGGACTAACGCAAACATTGTTAAAAACTGCTTTGTCTCATCCGCTATTAGTTGCCAAGATAATTCCGCAAGTAGGTTTGGGAAGTTTGCTAGATTGGATGGTGCATTACAGTAATTTAGGTGTATATACTGCCTTGTTTTGGTTAAGTCCAATGTTAGAAACATGGATTAAGAATCAACCAAATGAACAACAATATTATTGGCATCGTTTGATTGATGCCTGGAAGTATGGTTCTGGCGGTGATTACTCAGATGAAACTTAGAATTTTAGCTGTGTGAGGATAATATGATTGAACGCAAATCTTTAGGAATCAAATACTTTGCAGTGCTGATTGGATTTTTGCGCGATCGCCAAGGATTTCTAGAGGAAGTTCGCCAAGGTACGAGATTACCAAATAAAATCATTTCTTTGCTGGTTTGCAGTTCTTTATTTATTGCTGCTTATGGCGGAATCATTGGTGCATATCATAGTTGGATGCAAGCTTTATCTTCCGCCATTAAACTCCCAGCCCTTTATTTAATCACACTCATAATTTGTATTCCTACGTTGTATTTTGCTAACATTATTTTTGGTTCCAAGCGAACTTTTGGACAGCATTTAGCATTAGTATTAACTGCGGTTTCAGTGACTAGTGTACTTTTATTTAGCTTTGCACCAATCACACTGTTTTTCTTGATTACCACCAATAATTACCAATTTCTAATTCTGTTAAATGTATTCATATTTGCATTGACTGGATTTATTGGTGTTTCGTCTTTATATCAAGCCACGAGTTTAGTTTTAGAACAAGATGATGAAGGTAGTAAGACACGCCAGAAGATTTTACAATTTTGGCTATTTCTTTACGCTTTCGTAGGCAGTCAGTTAGGATGGACTCTCAGACCGTTTTTTGGCACGCCTGGTTCTACGTTTGAACTATTCCGCGAAAGAGAAGGTAATTTTTATTTGAGTGTCATTAAAGCTATTAGCTATCTATTGGGAATTCGTTAATTAAGTAGGTTGGCGCAATTAAAGTTAACTGGCTAAGGCTGTCATTTGTCCTTTGTCGTTGGTCATTTGTCATTAGTAAAGGTTTTAAGCTTATTTACGTTTCGTAACATAGTTGACTTTTTTCCCACCAACGTACTTAGTCATTAGTAATTCAAACAAATATACCAGGTAGAAAATTATGCTGAAAAAACAAAATCGCGGAATTCAACAATTTGGTGTTTTAATTAATTTATTGCGCGATCGCCAGTCCTTTTTAGAAGAAATTCGTCAGGGAGTACGATTACAAAATAAAATCAGTTCTCTGTTTGTATCTAGTTCTATCTTCTTTGCCATTTATGGAGCAATTATCGGTGCATCCCATAGTTGGGCACAAGCATTATCTGGTGCGATTAAACTTCCAGCATTCTATTTAATCACACTGATTATTTGTTTTCCGACCTTGTTCTTTTTTAATGTTTTGTTTGGTTCTCGCAGTAGTATTCAACAACATTTCGTTGTGTTGCTCACATCTGTATCCGTGATTAGTGTGCTTTTATTCAGCTTGGCACCAGTTACGCTATTTTTTCTGATCACTACACCCGATTCTTATCAATTTTTTAAACTTTTAAATGTGTTAATTTTTGGCATTACAGGCATTTTTGGCGTTTGATTTCTTTATGAAGGAATGCAATTACTTTCTCAACAAGATGAAGTTGGCAAAAAAACCCGCACCACTATTTTAAGATCCTGGTTATTGCTTTATGCCTTTGTTGGTATGCAGTTAGGATGGTTTCTCAGACCATTTTTTGGTGCCCCTGACTCTCAATTTGAGTTGTTTCGGGCGGTGAAAGGCAACTTCTATCTGGATATTGTCAGGGCAATTTCGGAAATTTTAGGTTTGCGTTAATCTAAAATCGACACTCTCAATACGCTACAAGAGAATAAACCCTCTGCTAAACCTGTGAAAAAACGAGTAACACTCACCTTCCCGAAACGCGCTGTGCAAATGCCAGTCACTTACCTACTGGCCAAAGAGTTCAACGTCGCCGCCAATATTATCCGCGCCCAAGTTGCTCCAAATCAAATTGGTAAACTGGTAGTGGAACTATCGGGAGACATCGATCAATTAGATGCGGCGATCGACTGGATGCGATCGCGCCATGTTAACGTTTCTCATACATTAGGCGAAATTGCTATTGACCCAGATATCTGTGTCCACTGTGGCTTATGTACTGGGGTTTGTCCTACCGAAGCCCTCACCCTGCACCCAGAGACATACAAGTTGACATTCACGCGATCGCGCTGTATCGTCTGCGAACAGTGTATCCCCAGCTGTCCCGTACAGGCAATCTCTACAAATCTATAGTGAATATAAGCTAGAAGAATCAAATGACCAAATGGTGTTTCTGGTCTTGGGATATTCTTCGATGCTGATCGTTCTGGTGGTAACGATTCTGAGGAATTGATTTAGCTAGATCAGCATCAATCTGCTTGGGTTACAGCGATTTTCAGGTAAATGAACCACAATTATGAAACCTAACCCCCAGCCCCTTCCCTACAAGGGAAGGGGAGAAAATCAAAGCCTCTCTCCTCGTAGGAGAGAGGTTTGGAGAGAGGTCTATTTGTGGTTCAAATACATGAAAACTGCTGTAAGGTTAAAACTCTTTGTCAAACTTAAATTTTTTACTGCAATCTGTCGCAACACTGCAAAATTTTCTGGCCCAATGTTGTTATTATACAATAACCTCAAGAGGTAGTCATTAAGATCAACTATGAAATTAGCCACAGAACCCACGGTAAAAACTCTAGGGGACTACGCCTACCAAGGGATTGAAAAACACTTTAAGAAAACCTTTAAGTGGGAAAAATCAGTGAAGAAAGATGAAGATCCAGAAGCCCTGCACCAAATGCGGGTGGGAATGCGCCGCCTACGGACAGCTATAACCCGGTTTGCGCTAGCGCTGGATGTGCCCAAACCAATCAGCGATAAAAATATTGGTAAAATAGCTCGTCGTCTTGGTAGTCTGCGAGATTTAGACGTACTTAAAGAAAGTTTGGAAAACAATTACAAACCGAACTTACCCCGCAAAGAGCAGGAATCTCTCGAAACAGCTTTCACAGCTTTGGCTAAACAACGTGAAGATGTCCTATCGAGTGTACAGAAAACATTAAAAGCTGAATCTTATAAGTCTTTAAAAGATGCATTAGACAAGTGGTTAGAGAAACCCAGTTATCAACCTTTGGGATCTGTTACCATTGGGCAAGTACTACCAGACTTACTTTTACCAGAAGTGAGTATCTTCTTACTGCATCCGGGTTGGCTAGTTGGCACCGAATTTGTGGAATCAGAAGTGAAAATCCAGAAAAACTGGAAACCAGAAAAGATAGAAAAACAATTGACAACAGAAGGTGAAATTCTTCATAGTTTACGAAAAGAATCTAAACGTATACGCTACCAGATGGAGTTATTTACTGACTTATATGGTGAGTCTTACGGAGCTTATCTTACAGAAGTGAAAAGTATCCAAGAGATTTTGGGTACGATGCAGGATAGTGCCGTATTAACTGACTGGCTTGCAGATGTCTTCAAGTCAGAAATTCAGACCCACTTACCCACCCTTGCTAATTTGTTAACTGAAAATCGTTACCAGTCGTGGCAGCAGTGGCAACCTTTGCAAGAACGGTATCTGAAAACTGAAACCAGACATAGTTTTCATTTAACACTACTGCACCCGCTTTCAGGAGTAATAGCTTAAAAGTTATTTTTTACTTTTTGTTGAGCAAGGATTGGACTAGCGAACAGACAATTGAATTCTTTATACCAATTCTGGATGAAAATGCACATAATAATACCCCCCGATGCTTTGGGGGGACGGCGTAGCCGGGGGGTAAATATATGCAGCTTCACAAAGAAGTGGTATTAACACCTAGCCAATAGTGGCTTGGTTAGTGTCAACATCTGTAGTACCATTCACAGAACGCGCCACAGAAATCATTTTGTTAAGAATTTCTTGACTGGGAACTTTACCTTTCAATACCACAGTGCTTCCTGTCTGAGCAACCCAAAGGGTATCAACATCTTCGAGTTGGGGGTCTTGATCAAATGCCAACGCTACCCGCTTTGCTAAACCACTTTGATCATATTCTCCGCTTAATCCCAGACGTTCTGGGGGTATTGATTGCGTAGCAGTAGCGACATTAGAACTAGGAGCTTGCCGTATTGCCTGTGCAGTCGGATTTACTTCTGCATTTTCAGGTTTTTCCAATCCAAATAGTCTTTTTAACCAACCCATATATGCTTTTCTCCTATTAGAGGCTCAGTGAACTACCGCGCCGTAAGACGGACGGCGCTTCCCAATTGATCGGGAACAGCCTCCAGAACTTCGTAGTTCTAGAAAGTCTGACATTCCCTCCTCTTGTCAGGAGTCTTGGTTCCCAAGACCCAAACTTTTTCTTGCAACATATACCTACTAGCTTGGTTTTCGCTTATGGCATTGATGGTCAAGACATTAGCTATCCTACCAGAAAATCCTGGGGATTAGATGCAGAATTTGCTTTTACCAAGTAAAAACAAATTCTGGATCGAATCCTCATCGAGATCTCTCTATCCCCACCCTACTAAGAGGCGCGATGTTTGCGGGAGAATAATTCCTTGGCAAAATCGCTTTTGAGGGTGGGGACTTGTGCGTTAGGTTAAATCTGAGTATAAAAGCTTTAGAAAAATCCTGCATCTGCCAACAAAAAGATATACATTCAATAAAATTCGTGCTAGTAGTATGATTTCCAGACAATTTCTCTCTAAAGAATGCAATCAGTGCAACTATTAAGTTTAAAATAGAAGGCCGCACTGACTTTTTTAGTGCGGTAGTACGTCTGGCGTAGCCGTTAGGTAGTGTCTGCGTTACTCAATTCCTGCTCTAGCCTCTGTTGGCGAAGATGAAACATACCCTTTCAGTTCTCGTAGAAGATGAGGCGGGTGTTCTTTCCCGCATTTCTGGTTTATTTGCCCGTCGCGGCTTTAATATTGAAAGCCTTGCTGTTGGCCCTGCTGAACAAGGAGGAGTCTCCCGAATTACAATGGTTATACCTGGTGACGATCGCGTCATCGAGCAACTCACCAAGCAATTATACAAGTTAGTCAATGTCCTGAAAGTACAGGACATTACCGAAACTCCTTGCGTCGAGCGGGAATTGATGCTTTTGAAGGTGAATGCTAGTAGCAGCAATCGCTCAGAAGTGATCGAACTGTCTCAGATTTTCCGGGCGCGAGTCGTGGACGTGGCGGAAGATTTCCTCACCTTAGAAGTTGTGGGAGATCCAGGTAAAATGGTAGCGATCGTCCAGGTGTTGCAAAAATTTGGTTTGAGAGAAATTGCCCGTACTGGCAAAATTGCCCTGACTCGTGAGTCGGGTGTGAATACCGAGTTACTCAAATCTTTGGAAGCAAAGGTTTAGTTGGCAATGGCACTAAGTAAGTAGGCGCAATTAAAATTAACTGGCTAAGGCTGTCATTTGTCATTCGTCACTTGTACTGAGCGAAGCCGAGGTATTTGTCATTAGTAAGGGTTTTAAGCTTATTTCCGTTTCGTAACATACTTTAGTTTTTTCGCACCAACGTACTTGATTTGCGCTTTGTATCTCGCGGCACTTGATGTTCGTACTAGTATTTTTTTATATTAGTACGCCTCTATACCCACAACTAAGTACAGCATTTCATAAATAAGTGACCAATTGAGCGGCATATTAGTAAGGCTAATAGGCTCTAAAAGCTAAAAGCATCGCTTGAGAATAAAAAAGAAAGGTTGAGGTAGGTTTTTATAATCCATAATTCCTAGCACAGTATTTTCATCTACTTTTCTAAAAGAATCATTGATCGGCAAATAATCATAAATCATTGTAGCAGTCACTTTTCCTCTATACTCCATCATTCGCAGCCTGGCTTGACTTTTCTCTGTTTTAAGTAAAGAATTAATAGACACCACTAACGGTTTCAGAGAATTATTTTTGGGGATCGGTAATTTCAAAACCCAGTTCATTAAAGTGGGATTAGGCGCAACCTGAAAAATTTTCCCCTGACTATCTAAAAATAACAACGGCTGGACATTTTCAGAATCTATAAATTTTTTCCCATACCAATTAGAAATTTCTAATAAACCATCCATTGGATGATCTGTATGTAGTCCAGATCCTTGCCAACAACCAAAAATAAAGTCTAAGTTTACGGGTTCAAGAGCGTCAAACAACTCTAAAGCTTTTTCTGTCGTAGTTTTACCCATTTTCAAAATTAACTGATAATTTTCTAATGTTTCCATTGTTCAATAAACCAAAAAGTTTTTGTGCAAGGAGAGATGCCTAATTTACTACCACATATCACCGCTATTGGATCAAAATTATGCAAAATTTATTGTAAGGGCACAACATTGTTGTGCCCTTACTTACCGAAAAAACGCTGTAAGTTGTATGGTTCCAGCATCTTTTTACGAGAAAATTGCACTTAATGTTATATAGAAATCTTGCATATAGTTGAGATCACACCTAAACTGCTGATGAGGCAGGTTGACTGGGGCGTTTTAACACCACCCATTGCCTAACCATTGATTGCAAATTACTATCCATCAGAAGGAGCAGCAGAATGTTTATCTGCGTCATTGCAGACTACGGTACAGGAGATCCGGCATTTACTGAAGTCACACAACGTCTGCTGATGACTTTTCCCCATGCCCAAATTCATTTGCTTTCGGTTCCAGCATTTAGTACCTTGGCAACGGGATTCTGGATTGCCCAACTAGGACTCAACCCAGGCCCTAGCGATCGCCTAATTTATCACAATTGCGCCCCTCGTAAAGATGATCCTGAAGCCCGTCGAGATAATGAAGGTGAAGGACTAACTTATGCCCTTTTATCCAATGGTGTAAAAGTAGTGGGTGTAAATGCGGGCTACACACTCTCCTTTATCAAAGATTATACAAAGGAGTTGCGAGTGGTCAACGTTTCTCGTGGTGGTTCGCAGTTTCGCTCACGGGATGTCTTTCCTCCGGCTGCATCTGCCATTATGAGTGAAGATTTTAGCCTTCTGGGAGATAGTCTTCAGAGTGAGCAAATCCCAGATGTTCCACCAGATCAAATTGCCTGGGTTGATGGCTACGGCAACATCAAAACAACTATTGGGGCGCATACGCTGAACTTGAAGCCTCAAACCAAGATCGTGATCCGAATTGGAGATGTGGTCAGTGATGCAGTGTATTCTGATGGCAGTTTCAAGGTGTCTGAAGGAACTTTAGCTTTTGCTCCTGGTAGTTCCGGTTGGTCAAGAGGCGATTCCGGAGAACCATTGCGCTTTTTAGAGTTGTTTCTACGAGGAGGAAGTGCTTGGGAACGCTTTGGTCGTCCCCGCGTGAATCAGCAAGTAA
The DNA here is from genome assembly GCF_020829445.1 of Nostoc sp. CHAB 5836. GTDB lineage: Bacteria > Cyanobacteriota > Cyanobacteriia > Cyanobacteriales > Nostocaceae > Nostoc. The sequence goes on along the minus strand of NZ_JAIVFV010000006.1, from coordinate 55,104 downwards.
CTCGAATTGTTTAAGGCAATACGCTTGGGTTGAAGGTCGTGAAACCCAACAAACCCCGCTCTTCGATTGGGTTTCGTTCCTCAAACGCCACGTGCTTCAAGTCGGGGAACCCGCCCAACGCAGTGGCTCCCCAACCTACGCAATACAAGGTTTTTGACGCTAACTGAACCCTATTGTTGTTTAAGGACGTAGAAGCTAGGAGGAATCTCCATAAATAAATTTAGGCGTTTCGTGAGCGTCAGCCGAACGGGGATTTACAGCTATTTTCAGGTAAATAGACTACGGGGTAGGGGCACGGTTATGTGGAAAAGTCCACCAAAAACCTAACCCCCTAACCCAATACAGTTCAGTTAAGGCTAAAACTCTTTGCCAAAGTCAATTTTTTTAACGAACCGCCAAGGACGCCAAGGACGCAAAGAAAGAGAAGAAAGAGAAGTGAGGTTTTCCAGATGACCTGAATTGTCAGGGCGTGTGGGGCGAAATGAATTTTTGGTTTAGCTAAACTATAGGCTTTGGGTTGCGGACTGCTTCCCACTCACATTGCGACAGGGGTTTCACCTCTATCTGCATATCAAAACAATTACTAGCTGCGGCAACTAAAGCTGCAATAATCTTTTCCACAGTCAAAGTTGGATGCAGTTTTACGTTGGTAAAAGATTCTGCACCAAATACTTGAGTAAACAGTTCAGCATCAGGTTGCAAACGGATGGAACCATGTTGCAGAATTACCCCACCACGTCGCAATTGAGCGCTACCAATGAGTTTGCCACCATCTGGTAAAACTAAATCTGCACTAGTTGCTGTGCCAAAACAGTTAGGGTTGTGGATGTAACCTCGCCCAGCCGTACCATAATGTAATTCTATGCCAAGCGATCGCCACCCTTGAATCAAAAACTCACAAATTTTTTCATATACCTGGAGGCGACTACCCGTCAGTCCAGATGTGACTACAGCGTAAGTTAAATCACCTTGGTGTAGCACCGCCCGTCCCCCAGTAGGACGCTGCACCAAATCTAGTTTTTGGCCTTTCCAAGTCAAATCTTGCCAATATTCAGGGTATTGGCGTTGATGATAGCCGAGAGAAATGGCCGGTGGCGACCAGGTATAAAAGCGTAAGGTTGGCGGATGCTTTCCCCAATAGTGCTGTTCTAGCAACCATCGGTCAATGGCCATCTGCACATTACCAGCCGCCTCTAGCAAAGGAATTAGTCGCCAAACCTGATTATTACGCATCCGATGCAGCAATAGCCCAATCTAAAATCCAAAATCGAAAATTCCTTAACTCACACCAAATTCAGTCTGTAAAGCTTCATCGTTATTATCAGCGATCGTTGCCACAATGGTAATTAGCCGAGACACTTCGCCAGGAGATAACTCCGCTAAGGTGCGTGTCGATATTACAACCACTTGGTTTTCGATAATACCAAAACGCGCTTCAAAAGTACTAGAGCAGTTTAACTCCAAAAGATACCGCATCAATTTAGGTTCATTTTTGGCAGGTAAATTTAGCACTGTAGACCAAACCGTTATAGTATCTTCATCGGTTGTCCCGTTGAGTTGGACAAATACTTCCACACTTCCATACTTAAATTTCCAGAGATAACCACTTTCTGGAGTGTGGCTAACCATCGCACTATTATCTTGTTCCAAAGAGTCGATGACATTTTCAATTACCTCCAAATGATTAATGCTTGTTGTCTCGGCGATTAACTCATCAATGGATTCGTTACTAGTTAGGGTTTCTGAGTAGCTAGTCATACAGATTTTTTTCTCAACATACTCGCTGTTTTCTCTACACATACTTTATAACTTGTGGACGCAGTTAGTTTGAGCTTCCTTTTGGTTTACTTTCTAAATGCCTAAAGTATGGGGTGCGATCGCCTATGTCAAGAACATTAGCTAGAAGCTCAACGCATTTCTCCCGCTACCATACCAGATGGTGGCGGGAGGAACAAAAACTATTCTGCAAAAATTAAGGAGATTAGCTTAACCTACATCATCATGGGCAAAGCGGTTAAAGAGGAAGTCTAGGGCATAGTTACGCAGTTGGTAGTATTGCGGATCTTCCATGATCCGGCTGCGATCGCGCGGACGAGAAAAAGGAATTTCCAGGACTTCGCCAATTTTCGCATGGGGGCCATTGGTCATCATTACCAATTTGTCTGCTAAAAATAGTGCCTCATCGATGTCGTGAGTAATCATCAATACTGTACAACGGTTATCGCCCCAAATTTTGAGCAATTCTTCCTGTAATTCTTCTTTGGTGATGGCATCCAGCGCCCCAAAAGGTTCATCTAAAATTAAGACTTTCGGACGAATCGCCAAAGCACGGGCGATGGAAACCCGTTGTCTCATCCCACCGGACATTTGCATTGGTTTCTTTTCCATTGCATCACCCAGTCCCACCATTGCCAAATGATCGCGCACGATCGCTCTTTTTTCGGCTTGTGGTTTGTTGGGATAAACGGCGTTAACAGCTAAGTAAATGTTTTCAAAAGCAGTCCGCCAAGGTAGCAAGGCATAGTTTTGGAAGACAACCATTCTGTCTGGGCCTGGCTTGATAATGGGTTCTCCTTCCAGCAAGACTTGACCAGAGGTAGGAAAGTTAAAACCAGATACCATATTTAGTAGTGTCGATTTGCCACAGCCAGAGTGACCGATGACACAAAGAAACTCGCCCTGTTCGACGTTGAGGTTAACGCCGTCGAGTACGGTGAAGGGGCCTTTCTTTGTCGGATAAACTTTGGTAACGTCTTTAATTTCTAGGAAAGGTCTACGGCTGCTGGTTGTACTGTCTAATGGTTTTCCTAGTGTGGTTGTAGCTGTCAAGTTGCGGTTTTGCATAGCGATTTGGCGATTAAAAAGCTTAATGTAGGCGATGTGCAACTGAATATTCTGACCTCACTTCCATTCCTCTCCCTTAGAAGGGGAGAGGCTTTGAATTTTCCCCCTTCCCTACAAGGGAAGGGGGTAGGGGGTTAGGTCTTTTGTTGGTTTTTCCACATGGCGTGAAAAATCAGATCATGAATGGAGTTCAGAGGGTGGTTAATGGAGTTAGTGGGTGGCTTAGTTTCCTAAGAGTTCCCTTTCATGACGCGAGTTTTCTTCTTGGTGCATCAAGAACAACTTCGGCGATTGAAAAATCACGTTTAATATCTAAAGTGTTGAGATAGGCGATCGGATCATCGGCGTTAAAGGGAGTACCATCGAACAGTTTGATGGGTTGGCGAATATAGCTAATATCCAAACCTAATTCCCGTGCGGCGGTGCTGAAAACACGCACTCGACACACCCGTTCCACAACTTCTACCCAATTTCTAGGAAAGGGAGTATCACCCCAACGCGCCAATTGACTCATAATCCAAATTTGTTCGGTGCGACTGGGGCGGTTAATGGCAGATTCAGAATAAAACTGGTGATGGGCATAGTCTCGCAACGGATGGTTTAAATCACAGGTAAGACTATCTGGATCTTCGAGTTGAATGTATTCTAAATCAGTGCTGACATACTCTCGCCCTGCTAAAATTCGGCGAATTTCTTGGGCATTTTCGGGATTTGCACAATACTGGCAAGCTTCTAGCAAAGCTTTGGTTAAGGCGATATGCGTATTTGGATAATTTTCTGCCCAATCTTCCCGCACACCAAGAACTTTACCGGGGTGTCCGAACCAAACTTCTAAGTCGGTAGCGATGGTAAAGCCGATATTTTCCACAGCAGCGCGGTAGTTCCAAGGTTCGCCGACGCAGTAACCATCAATGCTTCCGGTTTTTAGGTCAGCTACCATCTGCGCTGGGGGAATGGTCTTTATATCCACATCGCTATCGGGGTCAATTCCACCAGCTGCTAACCAGTAACGCAGCAGCAAGTTGTGCATAGATGCAGCATGGACTACCCCCATTGTATGCCGTTGTTCGCGGGTGCGAAGCAGGTATCTTTTGAAGTCTGATAAAGTGTGTACGCCTTGGTCGTAAAAGCGTTTTGCCAAGGTGATGGCGTTACCGTTGCGAGTCATGGTGAGGGCACTGACAACGGGCAGAGGTTGGTTATTGTGTCCTCCCAAAGTTAGCCACATCGGCATCCCTGAAGGCATTTGAGCCGCATCCAAATAACCACCACTCATGCCATCTTCTATACCCCGCCAGCTACTTTCCCGCACGAGGTTAACTTCATCTAAACCATGCTTGACAAAGAAGCCTTTTTCTTTCGCAACTGCTAAGGGGGCGCAAGCTGTCAGAGGTAAAAAGCCAATTTCTACGTTAACTTTTTCCAATCCATGACGGGCAATGTCGGCAGTTTTTCGCGCCCGAATTTTTTTGACCCGTTTTTGCTGATTGAGGAAGTAAATCATCTCACTGCGCAAGCTGTAGTAGCTAGGATGTTTTACTACTTCCATCCGCTTGCGGGGTCTGGGAATATCGACTTCTAAAATGTCCCCAATTTTAGATTCGGGGCCGTTGGTCAGCATCACAATTCTGTCAGATAACAGCACCGCTTCATCGATATCATGTGTTACCATCACCGCGGTAACTTCATTTTCTTCGCAGATTTGCATCAGCTGTTCTTGCAAATTGCCCCGTGTAAGTGCGTCCAATGCACCAAAGGGTTCATCTAGCAAGAGTAATTTGGGACGAATTGCTAAGGCGCGGGCGATCGCAACTCGCTGTTTTTGTCCACCTGATAACATTCCTGGTTGTTTATCAGCATGGGGACGCAAACCCACCATATCAATATGTTTATTGATAATTGCCTTGCGTTCTGGATCGGGTAGACCTTTCATTACCGAGTCCACCGCCAGGGCGATATTTTCTCGTACCGTCCGCCAAGGTAATAGGGAATAATTTTGAAATACCACCATCCGGTCTGGCCCCGGTTTGATAATTCTTTGTCCTTCTAGGGTGACAACACCTTCACTAGGCAAATCCAAACCGGCAATCATGTTTAATAGCGTGGATTTTCCGCAACCGGAGTGACCAACCAGAGAAACGAATTCTCCTTTTTTAATTTGCAGGTCAATTCCTTTCAGGGCGATATATTGACCACCACCGGTTAACTCAAAAACTTTATCAATTTGATCGACAGCAACAAATATAGACATAGGGAGTGGGGATTAGAGTGGGGAGTGGGGAAGGTGGGCCCCCTGGAGGGGATTAGGGATTGGGGTTAGGAATTTTCCATCCCTACTTCTGTTCTGCTGGTAAAATCTTGTTTTGAAGCCAAACCATGATTTTATCTAGCACAAGACCGACAACGCCGATATAAATTAGAGCCAAAATCACTTCACTCACGCTGTTATTTTGATAGGCGTTCCAGATGAAAAAGCCAATGCCGACAATACCAGACATGACGATTTCTGCTGCGATAATTGCCAACCAAGCCAAACCAATGGCAATTCTCAAGCCAGTAAAAATGTAGGGTAAGGCGGCAGGTATGAGAATATTAAAGAAATACTCTTTGCGGCTGAGTTGCAGAACTTTGGCGACGTTGTTGTAATCTTGGGGAATTTGAGTTACACCCACAGCAGTGTTAATTAAGATCGGCCAAATTGCGGTGATAAAAATCACGAATAGGGCTGCTGGTTCGTTTTGTCGCAGTGCTGCTAAGGAAATTGGCACCCAAGCCAATGGCGGTACTGTCCGCAGTAGTTGGAAAATGGGATCTAATGCCTTGGACATTGTTTGATTAACCCCAATCAAAATGCCCAAAGCAATACCAACAATTGCTGCTAGGCTATAACTGATTCCAACCCGTTGCAAACTGGCTAAAATCTGCCAAAAAAGTCCTTTATCAGTGCCGCCTTTGTCATAAAAAGGATACAAAATCAAGATCCAAGTATCTTGCACAACCTGTATGGGCCCCGGTAGTGTCGCGCCAGGAGTAAAGGCAAATAATTGCCACACAACTAGAAATATCAGAATAGCGATCGCTGGCGGTATCAGGTCAGGAAATTGCTTTTGCAGACCAGATATAAAACTATTACTCAATCCAGGGCTTGTAGGGCGTTTTTGGGCGACTGTCATGATGCTGTGTTCTCCTCAAATTTTTTTATTTGTCCTTTGTCCTTTGTCCTTTGTCCTTTGTAAATACTAATGACTAATGACCAATGACCAATGACCAATGACTAATGACCAATGACTAAATACTGACCTTCTTGATGTTGAGACTCTTCAAATATTCTTCTGGCTTTTCGGGGTCAAATTTGATGCCGTCAAAAAACTCTTCTACACCACGGGATGTATTTGTGGGGATGTCAGCAGCAGCAATTCCCAATTCTTTAGCTGCTTCTTTCCAAATATCTTCGCGGTTCACTTTATCAATAAGTTCCTTAGCCTTGGCAGCATTATTGGCTAGGTAATCTTTTGGTAAAAATCCCCAACGAACATTTTCAGTGATGAACCACAAATCATGAGTCTTATAGGGATAAGAAACACTGCCTTTTTCATCTTTCCAGTAATAAGCTGCCATTGATTTATCATCAATTTGGCGACCATCACCCATGTCATACTTGCCTTGATATGGATTTAAAAGGATCTCAGGTGAAGATAGATTGAAATAATTTCGTACAGCCAGTATTTTCGCTGCTTCTTCGCGGTTATCAAAGTTATCTAACCACTGCTGTGCCTCCATAATGCCTTTGAGTAGCGCTTTTGTGGCCTTGGGATTTTTGTCAACCCAATCGGCTTTCATCGCAAAGTATTCTTCAGGATGATTCTTCCAAATTTCTGCGGTTAATGTTGCCATAAAGCCAATTTTATCCTTGACGATGCGATAAGGCCACGGGTCGCCAGTACTAAAAGCATCCATCGTTCCCGTTTTCATGTTGGCAACAGTTTGAGCCGCAGGAACTGTTGCTAGCTTGACATCTGCATCCGGATCTATACCACTAGCAGCTAACCAATAACGAATCCACAAATCCTGGTTAACGTGGGGAAATGTAAATGCAGCAGTGAAGGGTGTGGAGGATTTTAGTTCCTTAAATAAAGACTTGGCGCCATCGAGTTTTAAACCAATACCTTTGCCAAGGTGCTTGTTTGCGATCGCAATTCCATTTCCATGTGTAACCAATTGACACAAGACATACATGGGAATTTTTTGATTCCCCTTGGTAATTAAACCTTCTGTAATTAAATGTGGCATTGGCATCTGCCATTGACCGCCATCTATACCACCACCCGCCGAACCAATTTCTACGTTGTCTCGTGCTGAACCCCAAGAGGCTTGCTTAGAAAGGTTAACCTCGGTCATACCATACTTGGCAAAAAAACCTTTTTCTTTCGCAATAATTAAAGGAGCCGCTTCTACAATGGGGATATATCCCAGTTGGACTGTAGTAGTTTCTGGTGCTTGTTCAGGACTAATATTAGCAATCGGTTGAGCTGCTGGTTGTGCTGGAGTGCTTCCGCCAGTCAGATTTTCAGGGGGATTGCCGAAACAGCCTTTGAGGAATACAGTACCAGCAGATGCTCCGGCTGTGAGGATGAATTTGCGACGGGAAATTTGATGAAAAAATTCTGTCATAATATCTCCTGAAAACGCAACTTTTATTTTTATAGCTATGAAAATTCGGGCAAAAAACGTTATGTTGATTGCGCTATTAATGATTAATCAAGCTAGATTTGGCATCCCCAACGCGGCCGTATCATAAATGATATGGCTACCTATACAAAAGGCTAACTTATTGGCTCTGCTTTCTAGTGTGATGCAGAGATCTCATTCACCTTGTTGAAATCAGTTTACAGCCTTTGAAGCCTAATTTGTTCACTCGGAACCTGGATTTATTAAATAAATATTAAAAATATTAAATTGGATATATAAGGAAAAACTTATCTATTTTCCTGAAGGATATGAATAGTCTCGATGTATAAATTTTTATCTATGGAGACTATTATTTTTTTTACTATTTGCTATTTCGGCTTATAGAAAATATGCCGAAAACCCTTGAGGAACAGCAACCTAGTTGCGTATTCCGTACTTTAGGCTGCGTGATGTTCGCGCTTGCGTCTCCCTTTGGGAGAAGGCTAATTGAGTCCTTTAGGACTCAGCCATGTTAGAATAATTCAATCAGTACAAGATTTAAAAACCTACCCCCGGGCTGGGGGAAAGTCTACGCCCGAAAAACCTTGAGGAGATATCACTACGCACGACGAGTGCAAACGTGGTGAGCCTGGGAACCTGTGTAAACAGGATATTTTGGCCGTGAGGTCTTAAGAATCCCCTCGCCTTTAGGCAGGGGAGTGTCAATCTGCTGTACATCTCCCAAGTTGAAATTGATGGGTAAGCAAGTTCTTCGTAACAGAGCATCTCAAATGTGCAAAAATCTTGATAGCCCAATACACTTGGGTTAAGCATTTCTTCCTTCTCTCTTCTCTTCCTTTGCGTCCAACTCTTACGAGACGCTGCGCGAATGGGGCCTTTGCGGTTCGTTAACAAAATTGACTTTGACAAAGAGTTTTAGCCTTAACTGAACTGTATTGGGTTAAAAACCACATCTTTCGTAAGGGCACAGCATGGTTTATTTGCGATCGCACGTAATTAACGTGAGTTCGACGAACCTCTCCCTCCCAGCCTGCCTCTGGGAAACGGAAAGGGAGGAGCAACGAAAAATTCAGCTTTTGCTCCCCTCTCCGTGTCGGAGAGGGGTTGGGGGAGAGGTCAAATAACACTTGTCGATGGCACGATAATTAAGAAAAGCCTGAAACAACACAACAGGTAGCTATGCGCCCCTACCAACATATTTGTATCAACCTCAAATTAAGTACGTTGGTGCGAAAAAACTCAAGTATGTGACGAAACGTAAATAAGCTTAAAACCCTTACAAATGACAAATGACAAATGACAAATGACAAATGACAAATGACAGCCTTAGCCAGTTAACTTTAATTGCGCCGAGCTACTTAGATGTTACGTAGTATATTCGGCATTAATTCTCACATAGTCGTAGCTTAAATCGCAACCCCAAGCTTTACCTGAGCCATAACCATTGCCAACGCTGACTGCAATGATCACTGGATTATCTAGTCGTTGAGCCTTGATAGTGCTTCTGTCAAAGGATAAATCATTACTATTATTGGTGGCAATGAAGTCTTTGGGTAAAGAAGAATCAACAACTGCTTTTTTCAAATAAGCACTTGCTGCTGCACGGTCAAATTCTAGAGGTTGCCCATTTTCTAACATTAAAAAATCCCCTAGCTTAATTTGCAGGTTTTCTTGCTCAAAGGGCACACCTGCACGTCCGGCGGCGGCGGCGATGCGTCCCCAATTTGGATCGCGTCCAAAGATTGCAGATTTAACTAAGGATGAACCAGCGATGGTTTTAGCTATTTGTCGGGCTGAGAGTTCATCATGGGCCCCTGTTACTTCCACTTCAATGAGACAGGTTGCGCCTTCACCATCACGAGCGATCGCTTTGGCTAAATGCTGGCAAACTGCTGTTAACATCGCCTCTAATTTCTCTGCTTCTGCGCCCCATTCTGTAATTGCGGGGGTGCGAGATTGACCGTTTGCCAAGGCAATTAAGCTGTCGTTGGTGCTGGTGTCACCATCTACAGTAATGGAATTAAAGCTTCTATCAGCTGCCCTTGCTAACATCTGCTGCCAAAGGTGAGGCGAAACCACAGCATCACAAGTCACAAATGCCAGCATAGTTGCCATGTTGGGGTGAATCATACCGGAACCTTTGGCAATGCCGCCAATTCGTACCGGGCGGTCGCTTATAGTTGTCTCTAGGGCAATGGATTTTGTTACCAAGTCTGTAGTGATAATCGCTCCGGCGGCGGCATCTGAGCCTGTTTCTGATAGTGCTGCTACTACCTTGGGAATCCCACTTCGCAAAGCATCCATCTTAATTCTTTGACCAATTACACCAGTGGAAGCCAATAATACAGATTCAGATGGGATGTTTAGTGCTTGACCTACTGCTAGAGCAGATTCTAGGGTATCAAGGTAGCCTTGAGTTCCTGTAGCGGCGTTTGCTTGTCCAGCGTTGCAAAGGATGGCACGAACGCTAGGTTTAGCTTGCAAGCGTTGGCGACAATATTCTACGCAGGCAGCTTTAACTTGGCTAGTGGTGAATACACCAGCTGCGATCGCTTCCACCTCTGAGAATATCAAAGCTAAATCTGGCAACCCCGAAGGTTTCAACCCTGCGGTAATTCCCGCCGCCTGATACCCCCTTGGTGCTGTGATACCACCTGTTATTTCTTGCCAATCTGCCATTATTCTTCCTTACAACTATCAGGTTGGATAGATCAATTTGTGCTTTACAAAAGTGCTGAGTTTTGAGTTACGACTTAGGAGTTATTAGTCATGGGAGCATACCAAATGTGCCATTCCCTTGATAGGCCTCATCCCCTAACCCCGAATCCCAAACATGAGATTCGGGGAACTAGAATTATGTCTCCCCACTCCCTCTTATTGCCAGTTTATTTGCTCATGGTAATAATAATGCACCAGTTGGCGATTAACATAATTCTTTTTACCTTTCTTATGACGAAAGATAAAAACAAAAAAGGAGAGCAACCCAAGTGGCTCTCCAGATCATTAGGGTCTATTTACTTAGTACACTCTATCATTTACATTCTAAGGATTAATAGTTCCAAATCTCATAGTCAAATATAGTCAGACGTTTGAAATTTAGGTTTAAGCTACCCCAAATTCAGGATGGACATCCTTGGATATTGGGATTAGTGGCCTTGGATGTACTACCAGACATCCCCTATCCCTTGACGGGATTACTTTTTTTATTGATTAAGGTCTTCTTAATCAGTCTGAGGTAGCTTCTTACTGCTCTCAGTAGAGATTATAGCCATTTATTGGCTATATCTGAATAGATTTTGTTTAAAGTTTTCTAATACCGTTAATCAGCACAATTGAATTTTTACTATTCCTGCAAAACAGTCTTTGATACAATTCTAGTTTTTTTCAAGTCAGCTTCCGAAAGTTCTTCTCCAGCTTGCAAGCGAGTGGCGGAAGTTTGCAACACTGTGGCCGCCCCTTTATCCCCGATTTGTAAAGCGGTTTTAGCAGCTGTTTGCAACATCGTGGCTGCACCAGCGCGATCGCCTTGTTGCAATTTCGCCTCAGCTAACTGGGTTTGCCGATACTTCGCTAATGCTAGAATAGATTGTTGTACCTGGGGATTAGAAGTCGGTTGATACGCCCGCACTACATCTGCATACACTGGCACGACGGGCGAAAGTAAGCCTTCTTGGTTAACCAACGGGTCATCATAACGGATTTGCAAATGAGCGATCGCTTGTTTACCTTCTGGCAATTCTCCCAGATAAATGTTCGCCAAAATTACCCGTTCTATATCCTGCATCAAATCTCCCAAACGGATAGCAAAGCTACCATCAGCTTCGGGTTCCACTGGTAACTCGATTGTGTCCGGGGCAACTTGGGCAACGGGTTTCAATTCTGCTAATCGGACATTGGGCATTAGAGATAACAGCAAGTAGGCATTAGTTAGCCCAATAGACTGAATCCTTCCAAACAGTCGGCTAAATTGATCTACAGCTTGTTCAGGATGTTCAATATGTGCTAAAGTTCCACCACCGACATCGGCAATTTTTTCTAGCAAATCCTGATTCCAGCTATTGCCAAATCCGAAAGTATTAATAGTTAAGTTCAGCTTGGCAGCCTTTTGCGCCAGTTTAAGACAGCGCTTGTTGTCATCTCGCCCAATATCCCATTTCCAAATCCGCAAACCGCTTTCACCATGCCCATCCGTCAGCAGAAACGCCTGGGAAACAGCGCCTCTTGTACCCTTCATTAGTTCTGTAATTCCCAGTTCCAAACCCTCAGCGATGGCAGTGCCGCCGCTAGCAGTCAGTTTGGTTTTTATTTGAGATTTGATGCTTTCGGGGTCTTCAATCCCTTGGTTAGGGATAATGACTGACGCAGTACCGGAAAAAGCCACAACTGAGATACGATCGCCTACTTTCAACCTGTCTATTAATCCTTCCACTGCCTGAATCACCGTTTTAATCGGTTGTCCATGCATGGAACCACTTCTATCCAAAATCAAGCAGAGGTTAAGGGGTAGATTTTGGTCAAACTCACCAGCAATCGCCGAAATTGTAATTGCCAATTGACGTTGGCTACAAGTTTTAGCCACATCAACATTATTGTCATTTAACGCCGATAGCAATTTAACTTTCATTGCAAAGGGGTATCTTGCAAAACTGTTTTGGAGACAATTCTGGTTTTCTTGCGATCGCTTTCGGATAAATCTCCACCAGATTGTAGCTGGGTGGCAGAAGTTTGCAACACCGTTGCTGCCCCAGTATCTCCCATTTGCAGCGCAGTTTTCGCAGCCGTTTGTAACATTGTCGCCGCACCAGAGCGATCGCCCTGTTGCAATTTCGTTTCGGCTAGCTGGGTTTGGCGATACTTCGCTAATGCTAAAATAGATTGTTGCACCTGAGGATTTGGGTCTGCTTGGTAATTTTTGACTACATGAGCATAAACTGGGATATTTGGTGTAATTAAACCTACTTTATTGGCGGCTGGATCATCGTAGCGGACTTGCACATGAGCGATCGCTTGTTCACCAGTTGGCAATTGTCCCAAATAAATATTAGCTAAGATTATCCGTTGTGCATCTTTCATTAAATCTCCCAACCGCACAGCGAAACGTCCATCAGCTTCTTGTTGTAGTGGTAACTCAATTGTATCTGGGGAAACTTGGGCAACGGGTTTAAGTTCTGCTAGCCTGACATTGGGCATGAGGGAGAATAACAGATAAGCATTAGTCAATCCCACAGTTTGAATACGGCTGAACAGGCGATTAAACTCTTCCACTGCCTGTTCGGGTTTTTGAATATAAGATAAAGTACCTAAGCCAGCATCAGCAATTTTTTCTAAAACATCTTGGTTCCAATTGTCACCAAATCCCAAAGTGTTCAAAGTCAAATTATAGCTAGCAGCCAGTTGGGCGAATTTCAAACAGCGATTGTTATCACCGTGTTCATTTTCTCCGTCGGTTAGCAAAAAGGCTTGGGAAACAGTATCTTTTTTTCCCTTCGCCAACTCTTCAATCCCCAAGCGTAGTCCTTCATCAATTGAAGTTCCCCCATCGGCGGCTAGGCGATTAATTTGCTGTTTGATTTTCTCTGGATTTTCAACACCTTGACTGGGTACTAATACTTTGGCACGGTGATCGAAAACTACAACACTGAGGCGATCGCCAGGATTGAGTCTATCTACCAGACTATTCGCTGCTTTTTTCACCGTTTCTAGCGATCGCCCATTCATGGAACCACTGTGATCGAGAATTAAACATAAATTCAGGGGCACATCGCGGTCTTGAGTTTCGGCGTTGGCGAAGCCCGCCGAAGGCATCGCTGAAATCGAAATTCCCAACTGACGTTGACTATTCAGTTGATTGGCGTCCAAATTACCATCATTCAAGGCAGGCTGCAAGCTAACCTTCATAAATCAAAGTCCTTATTCAGGATTACATATTAATAAATAACTTCAAAGCACCACTTTCGTTCTACGGAAAACCTATCCAACACAAATACACTAATATAATCAGAATATCTTAGAAGCCACCCATTGGTAGATGCGAAGCCACCTTCACCATTAGGGAGAAATCCACACCTTGAGTCAGGCTGGCATCGCGCTAGGATGTATTACAGTTAACGGCATAGTTTCAGGCGATCAGTTGCTATGGACATTTCCCCAATTAAGGCTGTTCAAGCCCCATATTACGGCGATAACTTTTACCGGACACCACCGCCAGATTTACCTTCCCTCTTATTGAAGGAGCGAATTGTCTATATTGGGATGCCACTGGTACCTGCTGTCACGGAATTAATCGTGGCCGAATTGCTGTTTTTGCAATCCGACGACCCCGAAAAACCGATTAAAATCTATATCAACTCCACCGGCACTTCCGGTTACAGTGGCGAACCCATTGGCTTTGAAACCGAAGCCTTCGCCATTTATGACACCATGAAATATATCAAACCTCCTATCCACACCATCTGCGTCGGTTCCGCGATGGGTATGGCAGCAATGCTACTCAGTGCTGGTACAAGAGGTTGCCGCGCTAGTTTGCCTCACTCCTCGATTATCCTACATCAGCCCAAAAGCTACGCCCAAGGTCAAGCAACGGATATTCAAATTCGCGCCAGGGAAGTTTTGGTAAATAAAGGGGCGTTAGTTGATATCTTACATCGCACCACTGGACAGCCTCCAGAAAAAATTACTAAAGACATGGATCGGCTGTTATATCTGACACCCTACGAAGCGAAGGAATACGGGTTGATTGACCGAGTTTTTGAGAAAGAAGAACTTGCAAATCCCCCACTTCCTGCCAGTGTTCTTTAATTTGTCATTTGTCCTTTGTCCAAAGTCCAATTGTTAATAATCAAAAATTATTAGAGCTGATTCGTAAAGAAAATATTAAGAGTACTCAACTCTTTACTAGGTCGGAGTTTCAGCGAATAAGTGCGTTATTGACTTAAATTACTGAAACCCTTACTAGACAAGTACTTTACTTGAGTTTACAAATTAGCTCTTAATGACCAATGACTAATGACCAATGACTAATGACCAATGACTAATGACCAATGACTAATGACCAATGACCAATGACTAATGACTAATTAAAAACGGAGTAAGTTATGCCTATAGGCGTTCCTAAAGTTCCCTACCGGATGCCCGGTGGACAATATACAGATTGGATTAGCATCTACGATCGCCTTTACCGGGAACGGATTATTTTCTTAGGGCGAGACATTGATGATGAAATTGCCAATCAAATTATTGCTGTAATGCTTTATCTGGACTCAGATGATCCAGGTAAAGATATTTATTTATACATCAATTCCCCCGGTGGGATGGTTACATCTGGCATGGCTATTTTTGACACCATGCAACATATCAAATCAGATGTAGTGACTATTTGCGTGGGATTAGCTGCTTCAATGGGATCTTTCCTGCTAGCGGCTGGCACCAAAGGCAAACGACTAGCATTGCCTCATTCGCGGATTATGATTCACCAGCCTTCAGGTGGCACCCGTGGACAAGCAACCGATATCGAAATTGAAGCTAGAGAGATTCTGCGGATTCGTCACCAGCTCAATGGTATTTATGCCGATAAAACGGGTCAGACCATAGAAAAGATTGAAAAAGACATGGATCGTGACTTTTTCATGTCTGCTGAGGAAGCAAAAGAATACGGTTTAATTGACCGTGTGATTGAAGAACGAACCTCGGTAATAACAGGGGGATGAGGGAGATGAGGGGGATGAGGGGGATGAGGGAGATGAGGGGGATGAGGGGGATGAGGGAGATGAGGGAGATGAGGGAGATGAGGGGGAAGAATTCTAACTCCCAACTCCCAACTCCTAACTCCCAACTCCCAACTCCCAACTCCTAACTCTCAACTCCCAACTCCTAACTCCCAACTCCCAACTCCTAACTCCTAACTCCTAACTCCTAACTCCTAACTCCCCTTCTTTAAACAAACTGTCAACATTGAACTTTAAAATAGCAAATTAGCCCTTATTATTAATAGTTCAGGCATAAAGCTGATAGCCTCTAGCTGGGTATTCGATAGCTCATAGCTCAAGATGGATCTTGGAGATTGCTACCGTTTATTGGGTTTAAGGTCGGGAGCTTCTTTTGCTGATATTAAAGCGTCTTATCGACGACTGGCACAGCAATATCATCCCGATATCAACCCAGATGACAACAAAGCCAAAGATAAGTTTATTGCCTTGACAGAGGCTTACAAACTCCTGCTGACGGTAGTACTGCCAGAGGAGGCTGTGGCAGATTCAAGTCAGGTGTCAAGAACTGGGCGTGATCATGGCAAGACAACGCAACGGCAAAAAACACCAGTAACAACGGTGACAAGCCAAGAATCAGGGAAACCAAAGCCGCCTAATGTGTTGGAAATAGAAGAACGGCTGAAGTGGAAGACTTATGACCAATTGCAGCGATTTTTGCAAGAAAGACGATTTCCGCAAGCGATCGCCCTGGCGGAAGCTTTAGCAGATCGGTTGTCAACCGATGCAGAAGTTCGCCAATGGCTAGCGATCGCCTATCAAATTTGGGGACGGGCGCTAATTTCTGAAAAACAACTGCTCAAAGCCAAAATTTATCTCAAAAAAGCTTTGAAAACAGATCCTCATAATAAAAGTCTCTGGTATGAAGTGCAGCGCGATTTCCAGCGCTTGGAGCAAATTTTTTAAGAGGGTTAATTACTAAGTACAATATTTCATAAATTCGTAACGAATTCTCTTTGCGTTCCTTTGCGCTTCCCTTTGCGTTCCTACCCTGCGGGAAGGCGAGGCGCCTATGCGTTGAAATTTCAACCCTCAATTGGCCATGATTTTACGCTGCATCTGTACTAAGAGAAGAGTGGTTAGCGAAGCTACGGCTCGTAAGTAGGTCGGCGCAATTAAAGCTAACTGACTAAGGCTGTCATTTGTCCTTTGTCATTGGTCACTAGTAAAGATTTTAAGGCTATTTACGTTTCGTAACATACTTTGATTTTTTCGCGCCAACTTACTTAAGTTGGAAAGTCTGATGGAAGCAAACCTTTGATTCAGACTTTCTGCAAAATCTAAAATTGGTACGATCATCGTTGCCATCCGCGCAACACTGCTCCCAAGGTAGCGATTCCCTCAACAATCTTCTCGGTTGTTTGAAAGCTAAAAGCTAACCTGATGGCATCATCTCCCTCTCCATTGGCATAGCAGTGAGTCCCTGGCAGAAAACTGACACCGTGTTCGTTGGCAGCCATTAGCAGTGCTTTGGCGCTGATGTCGGGCGGCAATTTACACCACACAAAAAAGCCCCCACCTGGTCGTAAAGCAACTAGATCACTGGGAAACTCATGAGCGATCGCTTCTAACAACAAATTACATTTATGCTTGTAGCAGGCGATTAACTCCTGAATGTGATCATCTAGTTTCCCTGTAGCACAGTAGCGGGCGACTACATGACTGACAAAGGGCCCCACAGTCCCCTCACTTTTGAACATTGCCAGCCGCTCAATAATTGCTGGAGCGCCACAAGCCCAGCCTAGTCGGATACCAGGCGCAATAATTTTCGAGAAGGTACTCACGTATAATACCCACCCCTCCTTGTCGAGGGTTGCCAAGGGTGGCACAGCTTCCCCTTGGAAGCGTAAATCGCTGTAAGCATCATCTTCCACCACTAGCACGCCATACTCAGCCGCTAACGCTACCAGTTTTTGGCGGCGAAATAACGGCATAGTAGCGCCTGTGGGATTATGAAAGGTGGGGATGGTGTAAATAAACCTGGGTCGGATACCCTGTTTCTTCAAGTCGTTCAATGTTACTTCTAACGCATCCACATCCATCCCCAAATCATCCACAGGAATGGTAATTAGACGTGCCCCAGCGTGGACAAATCTACTAACTACTCCCAAGAAGGTTGGCCCTTCCACAATTACTACATCGCCAGGTTCGACAAACACATCTGGTAGCAAGCCCAAAATCTGACCAGAACCGTAGCCAATAATTACGCGATCGCGATCGGCAGGGATGCCTTGAGCCTGTAACCGGAGGATAATTTGCTCATATAATTGAGCTGAGGGTGGCCCATAATTGAGGGCGATCGGAGCCTCTTCTGCCAGCACAGCTCCAGTTGCAGCAGCCAAGTCGGCGTGAGGAAAGAGAATTGGGTCAGCGAGACCGTAGGCAAAGCTAACAGTGATAATTTTGGTTAACTCAGTGCCGTAAGTTGGTAGCACAAGGTTTCTAGCTCGTTCGGCAAACAAATCAACAATTTGGTAAGCAGAAGTGGTGAGAGCCATAGAGGGCGAGTTGTCTTCTAGGTTTATGAATACATCAGCATTTTAGGGAAGAAATACTGATAGTCAGCATTATTCTAAATCCGAATAATGCTACAGCGTTTCCTAATCACATGAGGTCTATCCTCGCAAGCTCCTCCCTTGCGAGGAGGGGGTTGGGGGTGGGGTTCAATATCTACTCAACTGAGAACTGCCATACCATGTTTTCTAAGTAAAGTTTGGCTAATATTTTATGAGGATGTTTTAAAAGTCTACGGTTAATACTGCCACCAAAATTCCTTGATTTCTGCCCTACGCCATCCGTGACTTCACCAAAGTCCTCGCGCCGTAGAAGCCCCTGCATTCATGCATGGCGATAATGTGACGGCGATTGAAATCGCCGTCACATTATCGCCTTGGGGTTGCTTGGCTTGGTGTACTTTTGTAATGTACTTTCAACGGGACAGTTACCGTTTCAAACTTGACAACCCTGTACGCATAATGTTTTGCACATAAAGTGCCTCCCTTTCGGGGTAAAGTTAGCTTCTCCCAAGGGGAGACGCTGCGCGAACGACAATGTTAGAGGTCGGTACTTTCACGCGCGACACTGGTTTAACCCCTTAAGCCTGTTTAATCGTTCGGTTCTAGAGCAGGGAACTAGCTTGTCTGACGACACGCTTACGCGAACGCATACCCTGGTAGGTCTTGAACTCTTGCCTCTAACGTAGTACTGAGTCGTACTGAGTCTGGTCAGCTTAAGGCTCTTTCAAGCCCCCGCCTTTAGGCGTGGGGTTCCTGACATCATAGTTAGGCGCTCCATATTGTGGTATAACATACAGATAGCAAAAACCAAGCTCAACCGAACCACGACAACTGAAAATATGGGGTTCTACTAGGAATGTAGTGAGTGATCATTACAACCTCTGGTAGGTAAAATTTTCAAGGTACGGAGGTGAACAAGTATCTTTTTACTATGTTCCAAGTCGCTGTCGGTGCGTCAGAGACTCTAAACGCCTGTGGACATCGGGTAAGACTTAGGGTAACTTAAGCACTTGCGAAGCAGGAATCGCGTGACTTTTAGTCATGCGAGGTTTAAAAACTATAATCTTTTGTAGGTCTACTTTAGTCAGGGACAGCCAATTGTGGCACCTTGGATCTTAGAGGTTGTTTGAAAAGTATTATTGCTAACATATAAGCCTCCCAAACCCAACCTCCCTAGCCCCCCAACCCTTGAAGGAAATGGGGGTTTCAAACCCTCTCCCCGAAACGGAGAGAGTAATAGAAGCGGGGTTTCATAGTATACTTTGCAACTTTTCAAACATCCTCTTATAGTGGCTAGAAGCACCTTGGAACGGGAATAAAGGAACTTCCACTATGCTGATTTGCCCTCAGTGTAAATTTGAAAACCCCAATAGCAACAAATTCTGTCAAAACTGTGGCACATCCCTGACTCACAAGGTTTGTCCTGAATGCAGTACCGATGATGTACCCGTGAATGCACTACGTTGTTATAACTGTGGCACGGAATGTGGAACAGTGTTTTGGGCAATTATTGCTAAGGAAATGACTGGGGAAGCTTTGGGAGATGAGGGAGATGGGGGAGATGAGGGAGATTTGGGAGATGAGGGAGATGAGGGAGATGAGGAAGCAATATCCTCCTCATCTCCTCTATGCCCTAGTTCTCAGATTGCATTAGGCTCCTATTTAGACTCCCAAGGGCGCTATCAATTGTTAGATCCGCTACCTACCCAAACGCTACCTGTGACTATTACTGATGTAAGTGCCAGAGTTTTAGACTGCCAGCCGTATCAAATATCACCCATTGAGGCAATGCTAGCAAGTCAGGAATCAGATTTGCTAACCCCATCAGTGGAAGCAGGTAGAATTCCTCCCATTGCTAAACTTTATATTGCCTTACAATCCCAAGGTGAGCGGGGGATACCGCCGATTCACGATGCATGGCAGCAGGGTGATATGCAGGTAGTAATCATCGAAGACCGTTCAAATTGGCAGCATTTACTCGACCTGTGGCAAGAAGAGACGACGAGTTCGTTAAAAATTTTACACTGGTGTTATGAAATGACCCAACTTTGGGCAGTATTGGAACCAGTAAATTGTTGTCAAAGCCTTTTAAATTTGTCGAATTTGCGATTGGATGAAGACCAAACGCTGGCACTACAAAGGTTGTATGTGGAATCATCAAATTCTCAGCCCGTCGTAGAGTCGCCAGAAGATACCCAAGTCCAAATATCTGCTATTTCAGAGGAGCCGTTAACTATTCAAGCTTTGGGGCGGGTTTGGCAAGGGTTATTTAGGCAGTCTCAACGCACTCAATTTGGCTCTATAGTCCAGATGTTGGGGGATTTAGAGTTAGGTAAAATTGAGACGATCGCACAGTTGCGATCGCGTTTGGAGGAAATCTCTGTTGAACTGGAAGCACTAGGAAGTGCAAATTTGCCCCCAATAAACGAGAAAAATACTGCTGTGCCCACTATCCCGCTATCAGATGAGCCAGAAGATAGCATTAGCAAAACTGATGATATGCCAACTGTTGTGCTAACGATGCAGTTAAGTAGCTTGGAAGATGCAGGACGCACAGATGTGGGGAATCAACGTCATCATAATGAAGACTACTATGGCATTGAAACCAAAATTGACAAGCTGGAGTTGCCCAAAAGTCGAGTTCTGCAAGGGCGTGGGTTGTATATTCTCTGTGATGGTATGGGTGGACACGCTGGCGGCGAGATCGCCAGTGAGTTAGCAGTTAACACCCTACGGCAATACTTTCAAAAACACTGGATTGCTAACCAACTGCCAACAGAAGAGAGCATTCGTGAGGCAGTGTATTTAGCTAATGAGGCGATTTACAAGCTCAATCAACAAGATGCCCGTTCTGGAGTGGGGCGTATGGGTACAACTTTGGCAATGCTGTTAATTCAAGATACTCAAGCAGCAGTTGCTCATGTGGGAGATAGCCGTCTCTATCGCTTGACACGTAAGCGGGGACTAGAACAAGTCACAGTAGATCACGAAGTTGGGCAACGGGAAATTACGCGCGGAGTAGAAGCAAGCATAGCTTACGGCCGCCCGGATGCCTACCAACTTACCCAAGCCTTGGGGCCTCGTGATCAAAACTCAATTGATCCCAATGTAGACTTTTTCCAGATCAATGAAGATACTCTTATGCTGTTGGTATCGGACGGTCTGTCAGATAATGATTTACTAGAAACCCATTGGCAGACTCACTTAGAACCCTTACTTAGTTCTGGCATTAACTTAGAACAGGGTATTACAGACTTAATTGATTTGGCGAACCAACACAATGGTCATGACAACATTACTGGTATACTTATTCGGGCAAAAGTCCGCCCAAATCTCGAAAGTTAAAAATAAATGGGGCATGGGCAATGGAGAATTGAGAATCGGTAATCGGGCATCAGGAGTGAGAAATAATTTTCCTAATATCTACTTTACGCCATGTGCAACTTTACTCTCAAACCTAACCCCCAACCCCAACCCTTGTAGCGTTGGGGAGCAAGAATCAAAGCCTCTCCCCGAAACGGGGAGAGGAATGGAAGTGGGGTTTTAAGAATAAGTTGCACTCCCCACTCCGCACTCCCCACTCCCCACTGCGCACTCCCCACTCCCTGTTCCTCTTACCTTTTAGGTTACATTGTGGTTAGTCTGACCCTGTTAGAACCGCAAAAGAAAACGCCCCTCCAGCAGTGGTGCTTTGAGAACTCTTCCATAATTCGGATTGGTCGAGCGGCAGATAATCACGTTGTTTTAACTGATAGTTTAGTTTCGCGGCATCATCTAGAACTTAGACAAGTCGGTTCCCCTAACAATGGCGGTGCTTGGCAACTGACTAGTCAGGGTACAAATGGGACTTTTCTCAACGGTATCCTGGTAATTCAGAGTCTGTTACCAGATAACTCCCTTTTGCAACTGGCACAGGGAGGGCCAATACTGCAATTCCAACTTCAGGATATAACAGTACTGGAAACCGGTTTGCAAATGCAAGGGACAGAAGAAAACGCCGCCCAGACGCTCTACTCAGCCCAAGGTAGAGCAAATTCATCCTCTACTTGCACACACGAAGGCAATTCCCCGAACAATCTATTTTGTATCCACTGCGGTCAACCTCTCTCAGTGCAACAGACAATTCGCCATTATCAGGTGTTGCGAACTCTCGGACAGGGAGGTATGGGTACTACTTATCTCGCTTGGGATGCGGCTGCTCAGATTGCGGGTATCTCACAACTGCTGGTGTTGAAGGAAATGAATGCTGATATGGTGAGAATTGCCAAAGCTCAAGAGTTATTTGAGCGGGAGGCGTACACTCTCAAATCTCTTAACCATCCTGGAATTCCCAAATATTACGATTTCTTTGTAGAAGACGGCAAGAAATACTTGGCAATGGAACTAATCCACGGAGAAGATTTAGAGAAACGTGTCTATACCACTGGCCCAGTGACACCAAACCAAGCGATCGCTTGGATGATCCAAACCTGCAATATCTTAGACTATCTTCATAGCCAAGAACCTCCACTGATTCACCGCGACATTAAACCCGCCAACTTAATGGTGCGAAGTTCAGTAAATCGCATAGTAGTGCTAGATTTTGGCGCAGTTAAGGAAATTGGCACAGCGCCCGGTACTCGAATTGGTGCAGAAGGTTACTGCGCTCCTGAACAAGAACGCGGACAACCTTTGACTCAATCTGATTTGTATGCAATTGGGCCAACGCTGATTTTTCTGCTCACAGGCGAAAATCCTTTCAAGTATTACCGCCAACGAGGACGAAACTTCAGGTTTGATGTGGCAAAAGTTCCTACTATTAGTTCCCAATTAAGAGATGTGATTGATCGCGTTACAGAACCATTGCCGCGCGATCGCTATCAAACTGCAAAGGAATTAGCTCCGGCCTTAGCTGCTTGCCAAGTTTAGGGAGTAGTTAAGCTTCCCCGGTCTGAAGACGCGGGGATTTCTGAAGAGTCCACAAGTAGACTTTCTTAGGCATACTTAAAATGCCTCTACCTACTCCACTTAAGTCAAACTTAAATATCGCAGCTACTTTTCTGATTATATTGACTGCCCCATTGCAGTCTGCATTTATTTTGATTCCAGTTGAGGTTTGAAATTGACCTCTTGTTATCCGAGTTCCGCTACTTTTCCACCCGTCGGGTTTTTCACCGATTGTAGGCAGAACATCATTATCGAGAAATGATGTCTTAGAAGTATAACTTTCTTCTGTTTCAACAAATTCAATGCCGTATTGTTCGCATAGTTGGGCGATACGTCCTTTGAGTTTAGCTGTTGGTATCTGAATAAAATGAGTGATTATTTTTCTTGCCGATGTTAGCGCTGTCTTTTTGCCCCTCGTTCCATCCAAAAACGATTGAACCGAAAAAGAGTTTTAGCCTTAAGTGAACCGTATTGGACATAAACCACCCGGAACTGAAGTTCCTCTCTTATAGCTAAAGTCCGTTTTAACGGACTGTAACCTTTTCTCAGTCGTCTTTAGACGAGTTTCGCTGTTGGACTCAGAATTCATTCTGAGGCGGGCTAGATGAGAATGAAATAGCCGTAGTTTTGAGGGTTTGTAGTCAGCACAAAGGGTGCTTAGAAAATAAGGACTAAAGTCCTTACTACGAACTTACTTACCCATCAATTGAAACTTGACAGACTACTACTCCTCATCCCAAGTTTCTACAGCTAGCAATTCACTAACTGGATCTTGCATACTAAATCCGAAGTCGAGCAGTTCCTGTTTCCAGTGCTGCCATTCATTACCGTAGAGCAAAGCGATTTTCCAGATGCTATCGCTTGGCTTGATAATATTCGATTCTATGAGTGATTGCACGTTGCGCTGCAATTTCACCATTGGGTGAATCACTTGCTGAGTCATAACCTCGATTGAATTGAGATATTTGTTGGTAAATGCTTAATTAAAACTGCTTCCCATTCTGCAATTGTTGCTGGGTCGTAGAGTGGTGTAATTTTGGTAAAGCTAGTCTTAACTTCCTTACTATACCATAACAAACTCTACTAAATTACTGGTAAATTCGCTTTTGTACGGTAATTACCACCACAAAATTCCAATTCCACCAAGTAGTCCTTAAACTTTTTGCAGAAGTCAGGCAAAGGTTCTGGGGAAAGGGTTAAGGAATGAAGGGGTAAGGGATGGTTATGTTTCCCCTTCAACCTTTAACCTTTCCCGTCTTCTTTTTTATTTTAACCCTCAACATTTTTACACAAGAGTGCAACAGTATCTTTTGTAAGATATCTCTTGTGGACGCCGAGCAAAATAATTAGTCATCACAGAAGTTGCAATAACACTCATACACAGGTTGCAAGCAATATGGTGTAGGCTTTTGGCAAAAATTATCTTTCCAGAACTTATGAAGCAGTACTCCAATTGTTTCCTGCTAGGCCAGGTTATGGTCAGGTGGGTGTCCTGCCCGACTGTGTTTTTTTTAAAGACTACTATTTGTTTGAATCACGAAAAATATGTGTGGTTGTTGAGTAACCCATTAGGATGTGGGCTAGTTTGAAAGTTTTTGACTGACAGGAAAATTTGCAATTTAGTAGAAATGTCTACTGTTTCTGTTTCTTTAAACGTTATTTAGAATATCGCAAACATCTAGCGTTAGGCAAATTAATTGCAAATCTTTATATAACTTTAATATTTCACTCAGAGAATAATCATATCTGGAGGGTTGGCTCTGTTTAGGGGTAGGAGAGGGTTTGGCTTTGAAATTATCGGGGCGATCGCACGGCAAAATTGTCGGTACAGCATGGGCTTACCATAAAGTTCCCTTGTCTTGAGAGTTAGCATTTGAAGTTTGTGTAAAAAATTTCTAGCGAAGATGTTAGTTTCTGTTGGGCAGATGGGTATCCTCAGAACGGGAGGCTTGCTGATACCTAAGTATTTACCACAGCAAGTATGTGAGGTATGGCTGGTTCCGGGGAAGAATACGTAATTACCCGTAAGAAGCAGATTGAACGGCGACAAAAGATTGTAACGATAGTGTCGTTAGTGTCCTTTGTTGGTTCTACGGTGTTTGCAGTAATTCCAGCAATCCAACAGGCTAGCCAACCTAAGTCAGCGATCGCGTCTCCTTCTGCTGAGTCAGTATTACAGCAACAGGTGCGAGGTTACGAGCTGGTTTTACAACGGGAACCAGAAAACCAACTTGCTTTAGAGAAACTGTCTTTGGTGCGGTTGAAATTGAAGGATACCAAGGGTGCTATGGAACTTTTAGAGAAGCTAGTGAGGTTACATCCTGATCGGCAAGATTACAAAGTTGTATTAGAGCAGATTAAGAAGCAAGAGGAAAAATAAGACTAGTAATTTTGGTACAAATAGTGTGAATGTCAAGGAGGATTATAACAAAAATGGTGTGGCAATTATCCCACAAGTTTTTAACCAGGAACAGGTAAATTTTATGAGGGCAGCCGCCTTCATGTCCTTAGCAAAAATTCATGAAAATATAGCTTATCCTCATAAAGCCCTGGAAAGTAAAAAAGTCGGTAAGCATCAGTTTCCAACTTTGATTTTTTGGCATTTTTTGATTAATAAGTACTTAAATGCTATCCGCACAGATACACGTTTATTAACTATTGTTAGAAAATTTTTGGGAGATAATATTAAGCAGTTAAATAATCAAGTCTATTTTAGGTTATTCAATTTCTATAAGCCTTATTAAAGGTATTTGTTTGTGATTTTTTTACCTAAATGAGTGAAACAATAAGATAATGCTACAAACAATTAAGGAAATAGATATTTTTTATGACCAGTTTGACCCCTGGCAGTATGAAACTACTCCAGATGACAACAAACGGAAAGAGATAATATTGAGTGAAATTCCTCATAGAGATTATAAGAATGTTCTTGATATAGGTTCTGGACATGGTTTTATTACAAGAGATTTACCTGGGGAAAATGTACTGGGAGTAGATATCTCATTTAATGCCATACATCAAGCAAAAACCTACGAAACTAGTAAACTTAAATTTATTCAATCTTCCATTTTTGATATTCCTCAAAAGACAAAAGAAAAATATGATTTAATAGTTATAACAGGTGTTTTATACTCTCAGTATATTGGTAAATCGCATAATCTCATTTATCTACTTCTAGATCAACTAATTGTAGATAATGGTATTCTTATATGCTCTCATATTGATGAGTGGTATAAAGCTCGTTTTCCTTATTTAATGCTTGAATACTACTTATTTGAATACAGACAATACACTCAAAGATTGGAGATTTATATAAAATGACTATTTTAATGTATCACAAAGTTTTTTTAGATAGCCAGACGATGTGGTGGGTATTTGTTGATGAATTCTACAGACAAATGCTCGAATTAAGATATAGAAAGGTCGTTTATTTAGATGAATATAATCCCAAAGATCCCAATCAGGTTGTCATTACATTTGATGGAATTTACAAAAATATTTTAGATTACGCAGTCCCTATACTACGCAATTTTAACTATCGATTTGAATTGTTTATATCAAGTGATTACATTGGCATAGATAATTCTTTTGACCAGCCAGAACCTTTATCCAAATTTGTTACTTTAGAGGAATTAGAGCTACTGGTTAATATGAATGGTAGATTGCAATGGCACACCAAGTCACATCCAGATCTCACAGAAGAGAAAGATATTTCAAAGATAATATTTGAATTGGAAGTTCCCCTTGTTTTGAAAAAATTAGATCCAAAAGGGTTTAATTGGTTTGCTTATCCCTATGGAAACTTTAATCAAATAGTTGTTGAAGAGGTTAAGAAAAGGTTTAGAGGAGCATTATCTTGTCATCAAGGTAATGATACAAATATTTATTGTTTGAATCGGATAACTGTAACTAATGAAACTATATTTAAGAAGGCTACCATCAGTGTTATTATTGCATCATATAACTATGGTTCATTCCTAGTTGAGGCAATAGAGTCAGTATTACGTCAGACTAGAATGCCTGATGAAATCCTCATTACAGATGATGCATCTGAAGATAATACATATGAAATAGCTGAATTTTATCGTAGTAAATATCCTCATCTAATTAAAGTTAATAGAAATCAGGAAAATCTTGGCATTGTAAAACACTTTAATAAAGCTATAAGCTTAACTAACTCAGATTACATTACATTTTTGGGTGCTGATAACAGATATAGAAGTGATTTTATTGAAAAAACTTCACTTGTTCTGGATGAATATTCGGATGTAGCAATAGTTTACTCTGATTTTGCCTTGTTTGGTTCTAGAGCTAAGGTAGTATACGATTCTTTCCCAGAACATCAGCGCGGCTCTATCAAAGGGGATAGTTTTTTTATAGTTAACTTTCCAGATTTCAATGATACTGCCAAACACGAATTATTAACAAAAGCTAACTTTATACATGGCTCTTCCATGTACAGGCGACAAGCATTTGATGAAGTTGGAGGTTATATCGATCAGGCAAATTTACCTGAGGACTATAATCTTTTCTTACGAATTGTAAAGGCAGGATGGAATGCATTACGAGTACCATTTCCAATCCTAGAGTATAGACAACATTCAAAGTCTCAAGAGAACGTTCGTCAGGCAACCTTTGCAGAATTACAATTTTATAAACAGTTAAGTCAAGCTCTACATCAACAAATACAACAACTTAGCTGGCAGTTGCAGGTAGCTCAGACAGCAAGTTCAATAATACAAGTTGACAGTAGTTTTGTAGAGAAAAGTTCAACTTTTAAACGTATTGATTATTCATCTGTCCCTAAATTAATTACAGAGATTGATAGACCATTGTGGTCTGTAATGATTCCTGCATATAACAACATAAAATATTTAGAACACACTCTAAAAAGTGTACTAGAGCAAGCACCAACATCAGAGCTAATGCAAATCGAGGTTGTTGATGATTGTTCTACGGAAGGTAATGTAGAGGAAATTGTTCACCTGGTAGGTAAAGGCAGGGTTGATTTTTATCGACAACCTAAAAATCTAGGCTTAATTGGTAATTGGAATGCTTGTATCCAACGTGCGCGTGGTTATTGGGTTCATATATTACACCAAGATGATATAGTCATGCCTGGGTTTTATAATCGTTTACAAGCAAGTTTAGAAAAAGAAACTAGTATTGGAGCAGCATTTTGCCGCCACAGTTATATAGATAAAAATAGTAATTGGCTATTTTTGTCTCTGCTAGAAAGGGAGACATCCGGTATCCTTTCTAACTGGCTAGAGTTAATCGCTACAATGCAACGCGTTCAATTTCCCGCTATTGTAGTCAGGCGCAGTACCTATGAAGAATTAGGAGGATTTTGTTCAGAAGCAGGTTCTGCTGCTGATTGGGAGATGTGGAAACGAATCGCGGCACACTACCCAATTTGGTATGAGCCTCAAATTTTAGCATGTTTCCGTTTACATTCTGCTTCAGAGTCCTCTAGATTGAACGTAACTGGTACAAATATTGCTGATACGCGTAAGGCTATAGACATTTCCCAATTCTATTTACCTGAAAAAACTGCTGCTGATTTATCTGCCAAAGCTAGGGAGTATTATGCATTTGATGCTTTGAGTAGAGCAAGGCAGATGCTAGATAATCAAGATATAGCTGCTGCTATTGCTCTAATTCGAGAGGGGCTAAAGTGCAGCAACTCTTCTCAAGTAATGGCTTCACTAGCGTCTTTATTAACCATATCTGAAGCTAATCCTTTACTACATTTATTTGGCTCGTTTTTACTGTCCACTGAAAAACAGCAGCTTGTTGCTTGCGTTTCTAAAAAAGATGAAGGTGATTTATATGAAGAATTTAATTTCAAAGACATTAACTTAATTATTTTCCCCGACTGGGAGCAACCCGAAGAATTACTCTACGAAGATTTAACTTACATAATTAAAACAGTTATTAATAACAATAATTGCTCTGATATATGTCTGTTAATATATAATAGCAGTACTTCTGATGAAGACGCAAATTTTATTATATCTGACGTTACTTTCAATTTAGTCCAGCAAGGTGATTTAGATATTACAGACCACGACCCAGTAATTTCTTTGATAAGTAATCTTAGTGAAAGGCAATCGAAAGTTATTTTAGAAAAACTACATGCACGGATTATTTTGTCAAGCCAAGACGAAAAAATAATAACCAAAGTAGGGGCTGATAAGATTTTTGCGTTAGAGGTTCAAGAATTAAAAAATTTTCTTTTAGATCAATTTAATCTATAGCTAGGTTAAGAAAAATTGAAATATTAAACTAGCTATTTAAAGCATTAGTCAATCTAAGAATAATTAAGCTGAATCGAGAGATTAATTATGAACAATTATCGATATGATAATCTACACATAGATGTGGTTTTACAAGCAACAGGAATTCATGGATGGTCTTGTTCTCATGGTTGGGTAAATGTTTTAGAGAGAGAAGGCTTGTTGAACCGTGTGTTTACACCTATTGCAGGATGGGGAGCAGAAGAACCAATACATGACGATGGCTTGTTTGAATATCTCAAAAATCCACAAGCAGACATTATATTAATGCCTGGTTTTGACTGGCATTCTCAACCACTACATAAAACTATTAAATGGCAAGAAAGATGGCATCAATCTCAAACAATTAAAATAGCACTACTTCAAGAGTGTTACTCAGCAGAAGTTGTACAAAACACTCGTACATGGCAGTACCAAATGCACCAAGCGATTACAAATATAGTTCCTTGTGTGGATGCTTTAATTTGCCATCATGAACCTGATCTTGACTTTTTACAAAAGCAAGTAGGTATATCTTTACCTGTAATTTTTCTACCATTTGCTATTGACACTGAATACTTGAGAAGTCATCAGAAATTTTCAGAAAGATTAAACCGTGCATTATTTAGAGGTAATGCGCCCCGTTACTTTACTGAAAATAGTTATAAGCAGCGGCAAAAGCTGATAGAAGTATTAGGCCAATCTAAAAATATAGATATTTTTTCTAGTAATCTCAATGACTCAAAGCAGCAAATTGAGATTTTGCAAGAGTATGTCAAAGAACTTAGTTCTTATAAAATACTTTTGAACTTGCCATCAAATTCGCAGACGTTAACATCTCGTCCATTTGAAATAATGGCATGTGGTGGCTTGTTGCTTCAAAATGAAATTTTGGGTGTACAATCTAATGCTCTATTTAAAAATTGGGAAAATATTGTCTACTATGACGCTGACAACCCAGAGGATTTACTTAATAATATCGATTATCTGATTTACAATGCTGAATTAACTGAAAATATTGCTCAAAAAGGACACGAACTATGTTATCAACAACATACACTTGAATGTCGAATTGACACAATATTAAATTGGATTAATAATCAATTAGAATCAAAATTTTTAGATTGTCACACTGTCAACAGATGTAGAAAAATACAATTAATCAAGAATTCTACAGATATAGACTCTGGTACACTCAACCAATTCTCACAACCTGAAAGCTCAAATTTTAAAATCATAGTTGATGCCGTCTTCTTCCAACTCTACCAAACTGGTATTGCTCGTGTTTGGAAATCCTTATTAGAAGAATGGGTTAATAATGGTTTTGCAAAGCATATTGTTGTACTTGACCGTGCTGGAACTGCTCCCAAAATTCCCGGTATTAGGTATCGTAATATACTACCCTATAACTATAATGACACTGTTGCTGATAAGGAAATACTACAGCAAGTGTGTGATGAAGAAGGTGCAAATTTGTTTATCTCTTCTTACTATACTACCCCGACTATAACGCCTTCTGTATTCATGGCATATGACATGATTCCAGAAGTTATGGAATGGGATATGAATAATCCCATGTGGCAAGAAAAACATCATGGTATCGAATACGCATCAGCCTACATAGCAATTTCCCAACATACAGCACATGACTTGAAAAAGTATTTTAATCATATATCTATAGAGTCTGTTACTGTTGCTCAGTGTGGAGTAAAAAGCACTTTTTCACCATGCAAATCTGAAGAATTTAATGCTTTCAAGTTAAAATACGGTATTACAAAACCATACTTTATTTTAGTTGGTGTTGGGAGTGCTTATAAGAATAGTATTTTGTTCTTCCAAGCTCTTTCACAACTTACTAGTAGCTATGGATTTGATATTGTTTGTACAGGAAGCGGTGGCTTATTAGCATCTGAGTTTAGAGCCTACACATCAGGTAGTATTGTTCATATACTGCAACTCAGTGATGAAGAGTTAGCAACAGCTTATTCTGGTGCTGTGGCACTGGTTTATCCTTCTAAATACGAAGGTTTTGGTATGCCTGTTATTGAAGCAATGGCTTGCGGTTGTCCAGTTATCACTTGTCCTAATGCTTCAATTCCAGAAGTGGCAGGAGAATCAGCAATATATGTTGATGATAGTAATATAGATGAACTTACAAATGCACTTTGCGATGTGCAAAAGCCTAATATTCGTAACTCATTAATTGCTGCGGGTTTGGCACAGGCAAAAAAGTTTTCATGGTCAAAAATGGCGCAAACTGTAAGTTATGCTTTGATTAATGCTAGTCTTCTGTTTTTAAATCTCAAAGAAATTAATGTAATTATTTTTCCCGATTGGTCACAGCCAGAAGAATTAATCGGTTTAGAATTGCAACGAGTGATGAGGGCGCTAGCAACTCATATTAGTAGTGAAAAAACTACTCTACTTATCAATACTGGTAACATTCGTGCTGAGGATGCTGAACTATTTTTATCTAGTGTGGCAATGAATCTTTTGGTGGAAGAAGATTTAGATATTACTGAAGGGTTAGAAATTTCTTTGGTGACAAATTTGGCTGATGTTCAGTGGGAAGCTTTGCTACCTCGTATTCATGCTCGAATTGTTTTGCAATACGAAGATGAACAAGCAATAGCACAAATACAAGCAGAAAAGCTGGCATCTCGTCAACTTGATAGCTTGAGTAATCAACTATATGTGCTGCAATAAAATTGCTCAATAGCTTCTGCTTGTAATTAGAGTGAAGAAAGACTAATAGTAAAGGCTTTACCCCTATTTTAGGGGCTGAAGCCCTTACGATAATGTATGGTTTATTTACCTGGAAATTGCTGTAAGAGGTTATTTTGATCGCTCAAGCGCTCACTACGATCTTATTTTTTTTCAATATACCTTTGCCACATCTGTTGGTAAGCTTTCTCCATCTCACGAGTAAATTTCTTGCCATTCCACAGGGGTGATGTTTGTCGAGATGCTTTCAGTTTCAAAGCCACTTGCTGGCGTAAAGCTTCATTTTTACCCAAGCGCACACCCCACTCTAGATATTCTTCATCAGTCCAAGCGATACCTTCTGTGACACCTACATTCATCATCATGGTGTAGCTATTACGAGCCGCAAATTGCTGTCCAACTCTGGTTACTAGGGGTATACCCATCCAGAGTGTTTCTAGGGTTGTCGTAGCTCCGTTGTAGGGAAAAGTATCTAATACGACATCAGCGATCGCTAAATTTGCTCTGTGGACAGCTTCAGAGGAATCTTGGGGTACAAAACGCAGTCGTGAACATTCTACACCCTCTTCTTCTGCTAGCTGCATAAAAAATTTCTGCACAGCTTCAGAATCGGCTAATCCTTTAATCAAAAAATAGCTATTGGGAACTTCTTTGATAATTTTCATTTGCGATCGCGCTGTATCAGGGTGGCGTTTAAATCCCCTCTGAGCGCTGAGATAGATGACAGCATCATTAGGAATATCTAGAGAATCCCGCCGTAGAGTTGGTACACCCACCTCAAAACCATCTACTGCTATATAAGTTTGAGGCAATCTCCAGATTTTCTCTATATAGTACTCTTGAGCATTATCTGGCAAAACATAAGGATCAGCAATAAAGTAATCAACTGTTGGTATTCCTGAAGCATCCCAACCTAACCATGTTGCTTGTACAGGTGCAGGTTTTAGTGCCATGATTTCACAAGTTATATCTAGAGTGATGCTATCTAAATCTATTAAGATATCAATTTTGTCTTGGTAAATTTGTTCAGCGATATCTTCACTATAAATTCCACCTTTATAAGCTTGATTAAATTGGTGAACATACCATTCCTGGAGCGTATCGTTTCTCTGTTTATAATTTATAAAATAGCCATGTATGTCAAATTTATCGTGGTTATGATGCTGAATTAACCACCGCGCCAACCAGCCCACTGAATGCCTAGATAAACAATGAGATAGATATCCAATTTTTATCGACTTATTTATTTTTTGTGAATTAGATTGTTTATACTTCTGTATTATTTCGTTGGCATACTCTTGCACATTAAGTTGACAAAGTTGTGCCACTTCATTCTGAATTTGTCTATTTTTATAAGGATCATCTTGTAAGTATGGTGCAAAATAGTTAGTATTAAATAGACGAAGAACTCTAGCTGCTACAATATTTGTAGGATGTTCTGCTATTAAAGATTTAAGTAAATCTTCTTGCTCCTGCAAAACTCCACAAGCTTCCTGCCAATAACCAGGAGCATCCATTAATCCTCGTTGTAGCAGATGTGTTGCAAATGTTTGATCCAGTAATGTAGTAGATAAGGAATAGCATAACTTAGCTGTTTCTATACCCTGAGTATAATCACCAGCCTTGAGATAAAAAGCAGTCAAATGCCGCAAAATCTCCAAATTTTTAGGTTCCAGTGTTAAACCTAACTTAATTAGATGTGCCGCAATTTGTGGTTCCCACATTGACTGAGCAATTTTAACTGTAGCTGGAATCAAAATATTAATAAAAGATTTAGGTTCACAAATATGACCTAAACAAGCTTCTGTAAACTCCAAAACTGAGTGATGCAAAGGAGCAAAATTGATAATACTCTCAAACACTTGTAATAATAGTTGAACATCTACAATTTTTTCTGACTGAAGTAACTCAATAACGCCTAAAGAATTTAATTCCTCACCCGTAAATGTTTCTAGTTGGATAGCGAGATAAATTAAATACAATAGATTATTAACATCTGTGGGACTTATTTCCCGCATATGTTGACGAATTGCCCAAGAAACTGAATAATCTGTTAGCGTTTCCCTGCGTTCAGCCTCAGTTTCCAGAACCTCTAACAAATCAACTGTCCACTGTTCAACTTGTTGGACTTCTCCCTCAGCCATACCCAGCATCCAAATCATCTGCGCTTCTGCTTCTTGCTCCTGCAAGAGCAGCATTAATCCTAAGTTCCAGTAGTGGGTTTTCACTTCTGGTTCTACTTCAATAGCTTGCTCATAATATCTAGCAGCATAATTGTAGTTACCTTTGATGAAATATTGTTGAGCTTGCTGCTCTGAAAGGGTGATATCAGTAGGAATTTGTACAGAAATCATAGCGAGGAATGCAAGAAGAGTATTATTAGGCGAATTTAAAATAAAATCAAAGTGGGTAGTGTAAACTACCCACTTCATGAAATATTCAATCAAAGTTGATACAACTAAGCATTTTTATTTAGACTTAAGTTGTTCGTAGCCTGTCGGACAAGCTGGTTCTAGTGGGGTTGTAGAAGTAAATGCTGCGTTCTGTTTTGTACCAATACCAACGTTAATAGACTCACACAAAACTGCCAAAGTAGTTGCTTCACTGGTAGATTGTTGTGTAGATAAAGCTACCACACCTACATAAGATTTCAGTGGTGCTTTCAGAGAGATACCATTGTTAGCAACGCCATTGTTAGTGGTTGCACTACCAATTTCATATTTGTAGTTCTCTGTTTGGCTTCTAATACCCATCCCTAATTTATTCAAGTCAGTAGTGAATTCACCATTTTCTAGGAAATATGCTTGTTGAGCGCGGTTCATGGAACCAGAGTACTGTTTTGCTTCTGATTGCTTACCTTTGTTAGCTTGGTTTAAGAAAGAAGGTAGTGCGATCGCTGACAAAATCCCGATAATAATAATTACTACTAGTAATTCAATAAGTGTAAAACCTTCGTTTTCCTTCTTTTTGCCGAGGATGTGTTGGAGAAACTTTGCTTTCAATTCAGTTTTCATAAGTGTTTTCCGGGGGATAGGAAGCGCTTGTGTGTTCTATATGTAACTTACCCAGTGGCGATTAGTTTCCTATCACACCAGCTAAAAAAAATTTATGACCAAATATAGTGGTTTTAGTTCGGACGATATGCACACTGGGGTAACACAACTGTGCTAACCTACGAAAAATCTAATTTTCCACACAAGTCAGAGCAACTTATTCAAATTCAGGTGGCCACAGTTCTGATACCGCCAATTCCCAACCTGGTAGCAAGTCTGGTAGTGTTAGTGTGTCCCCATTCTGCAATACCACCGCAGCTTGGTTTATTCGATAAACCGTTACTGTCAATTTGTCAGGGTCAATCAATATGCCGACTGTAGACCCAAGTTGCAAAAATAACTGAATCTTCTCTTCAAGCGGTTTAATTCTGTCGCTTTTCGATTTAATCTCAACCATTAGGTCTGGAACTAACTCTACAAAGTCGCGCTTGGTCTTCTTCAGCCGATCAGCCTTAACAAAAGACACGTCAGGGGCACGAAGGTTTCTTTTTTCTGAGTCGTCCTCTTCTATATTCGGCAGGATAAACCCAGCGCTAGAACCAGTTATACGTCCTAGCTTGCGTGACATGACCCAGTTATTCAAGAAGGTAATTAGACGAGCGCCAATTTCCTCTGACTCGTAATCTGATGGCCCCATAACTATGATTTTCCCCTCTACCAACTCCATCTGCCATTCTGGATGCTCGGTTTGTAGCTGCTCTAAATCGGTAATTGCAAAGGACATAATATACTAAATAACGCTTTTATATCTATCATACGTACCCTAACCTACGAAAGCTACAATGTATTGTATTCAAATAAAAACGGCTGTATAGTTTGCAATTCGTAGCATTAATGAAAACAGATGTAATTTTTTATGAACTTATCAAGGAACTGCCACAAATATTTTTTGAACTTATTGAAAAACCTGACACTAATCCCAATATCTACACATTTATTGCACCTGAAATAAAACAACAATCATTTCGTTTAGACGGCTTATTTGCTACTATCAAGGGATTTGAAAATGAACCTTTATACTTTGTGGAATTACAAACCTACAAAGATGAAGAATTTTACGAACGACTTTTTGGGGAAATTTTTGTTTACTTCCGTCAATATAAACCTGCAAACTCAGACTGGTACGCAATTGTTATCTACGATCGCCGCATTCATGAAACCGCACCTCACCCACGCTATCAGGCTTTAGTAGAACAACATCTACGCTGCATTTATCTAAATGAACTTTCTACTAGGGCTGAAGATTCCTTGGCGATAGGAATTGCCAAACTATTTGTAGAATCACCTACAAAAGCTACTTCCTTAGCCCGGCAGCTAATCAATCAGGCTAAAGAAAACTTACTCGATGAAAATCTTCAAAAAAAAGTGCTAGCATTTATCCAAGCTATTGTATTTTATAAGTTTCCCAATCTTACTTTAGAGGAAATTGAAGCCATGCTTGATTTAGATCCATTCACAAAAACTCGATTGTACCAGAGTATCTTAACAAAGACAAAACTAGAAGCAAAATTAGAATTAGTCCCGAAATGTGTTGAGAAAGGTATGAGCATTCAAGAAATAGCAGAATTTTTAGAACTAGATGCTGAAACTATCAGGAAATATCTGCAAGAACAGTCCTAGCAGTTAACAGGATGTTTTAAAAGTGGTTGGCTGTATCTTTGCACTTTTAGATCCCCCCTAACCCCCCTTGAAAAGGGGGAAGAATCAAAGTCCCCCAATTTATTGGGGGATTTAGGGGGATCTAAAACGTTTTGCTACCAAGAAGAGTTTATGTCTAGAATGAAATAGCCCTGGCATAGTACCGTAGGCGTTTTCCCATCGCTTACCATCTGGCATACCCAATCACAGTTTGTTATGCTATATTAAGCGTAGTCGTTATGAGTTTGTATATTTGCATGACTAACCCAACTGTAGAAAACTTGGTAATTATCGGTTCTGGGCCAGCAGGGTACACAGCCGCCATCTATGCGGGACGCGCTAACCTAAAACCCGTTGTATTTGAAGGTTTCCAAGCCGGGGGATTACCTGGTGGACAACTAATGACCACGACGGAAGTTGAGAACTTTCCAGGATTTCCCCAAGGGATTACGGGGCCGGAACTGATGGATCAGATGAAGGCTCAGGCGGAGCGCTGGGGGGCTGAACTATATACTGAAGATGTTATGTCAGTTGACTTGAGTCAGCGTCCATTTACAGTGCGATCGCAAGAAAGGGAAATAAAAACCAACAGCATCGTTATTGCTACTGGTGCAACAGCAAAGCGTTTAGGTTTACCCAGCGAACATGAATTTTGGAGTCGGGGTATTTCCGCTTGTGCAATTTGCGATGGTGCAACACCAATTTTTCACGGCGCAGAATTGGCTGTAATTGGTGCTGGCGACTCGGCGGCGGAAGAGTCTATTTACCTCACCAAATACGGTTCTAAAGTGAATATGTTGGTACGCACCGATAAAATGCGGGCTTCTAAAGCCATGCAAGACCGCGTTTTGAGTAACCCGAAAATCCAAGTGCATTGGAACACAGAAGCCGTGGATATCTTCGGTAATGGTCGCATGGAAGGGGTGAAAATCCGCAATACTAAAACTGGTGAAGAAAGCAAACTGCACGCTAAAGGTTTATTCTATGCCGTTGGTCACACTCCCAATACATCTTTATTTAAGGGGCAACTAGAACTCGATGAGATCGGTTACGTTGTCACCAAACATGGTTCTGTAGAAACCAGTATAGAAGGCGTTTTTGCTGCTGGCGACGTCCAAGATCATGAATTTCGGCAAGCAATTACGGCTGCGGGTACTGGTTGTATGGCGGCGATGTTAGCAGAACGTTGGTTGTCATCTACTGGCTTGATTCAAGAATTCCATCAACAGCCAGAAACAGCCGTTAATGAATTAGAACATCAGCCAGCCAAAAAGACCGAAGCTGAGGAAGAAGCTGGATTTAACTTACATGGGACGCGCCATGAGGGAGGTTATGCTTTACGGAAATTGTTCCATGAAAGCGATCGCTTACTCCTTGTTAAATACGTCTCTCCTGGTTGTGGCCCTTGTCATACCCTGAAGCCAATTTTAAATAAAGTAGTGGATGAATTTGAAAGCATTATTCACTTTGTGGAAATTGACATCGACAAAGACCGAGATATTGCTGAAAATGCTGGTGTGACAGGAACGCCAACGGTTCAATTGTTCAAAAATAAGGAACTGGTGAAGGAAGTTAAAGGTGTGAAGCAAAAGAGCGAATACCGCCAGTTGATTGAAAGTAATCTGTAAGAGAATGGGGAGTGAGAAATGGGGAATAGTCAAAAATCATTGACAGTGACTAATGCCCAATACTCCCCTCCCGATACTGAACTGTATTGGGCTATACAGACAAAACCCACCGACCTGGGTTTCAAATTCTTTGAGTTTGCGTAGGCGGACGAAAGTTTGTGTAGCCGCGAATGACCTTCGCCAGGGCAAGGGTGTTTTTACACTCATTGAGATGCTCTCCTTAACAATCGCCGTAATAATATTGTGTCGCTTGCGATATATTAAATTGTAATAGCTTCTCATCTCCCAACTTGTATCGCAATCTCGGTTTAAAAGGCGAAATATTCAAACTACGAATAATTTCACCCGCCACAGCCTTTGCTAGTAGCGGTGGTACAGAGTTACCAACTTGCCGAAAACCGTGCCATTTAGTTACATGAAATCTAAACCAATCGGGGTAAGAATGTAATCTCGCCGCTTCCCTGACTGTGATGCAACGAGGCGTAAATGGATGAATCGGTCTAGGAGATGTGAAAGAACCCCTATACTTGTCTGTTCCAGCTCTTAAAGTATTGCAGACACTAGCAGGATGTAGCTTATGAAAACGACTAATTTTTTCTCTCTCGCCTTGTAGAGTTTCCTGAAAACGTTGAATAGTTTCAGCAGAATGTTTTGTTCTTAAACTTGAAGAAAGTATTCGCAAATCATATTCACGTTTATAAGAATAATCATCGTTAAGGTATTTAAGACCGCGAAGTACACGAGCATAGTTACTAGGCTTTTGGTATTCTGCTATAACCCAATCTCTTATTACTAACTCAG
Organism: Nostoc sp. CHAB 5836; assembly: GCF_020829445.1. Taxonomy (GTDB): domain Bacteria; phylum Cyanobacteriota; class Cyanobacteriia; order Cyanobacteriales; family Nostocaceae; genus Nostoc. The sequence continues at coordinate 16,244 of NZ_JAIVFV010000006.1, read as the reverse complement.
AATATTTTTCTATTTCAGGTAAATCTTTAATTGCATCCCATACTGTAGGACTCAATGGGATATTAGATATTTTTTTAGAAGTTAAATTATTTGGTAATGCTGGTTTAGTAATCGGCTGAGGATATTTTGGTAACTCTACATCCTCTCTTGCACCTATGAGGAACAATCGCTCACGTGACTGTGGTACTCCGTAATTTGCAGCGTTGAGAATTTGGTAATTCTCTTCTACTTTATAACCGTAAATTTTAAATTGACTAATTAAAGATTTGAGGATTTGTTGATGTTCGCCAACTGTGATTCCCCGAACATTTTCCATGACAAAGAATTTCGGTTTTAGCTCAAAAACCAGCCGATGAAAGTGAAATACTAAAGAATTTCGCGGATCGTCAACAACCCGTTTACCAATTAGAGAAAATCCTTGACAGGGTGAGCCACAAATTACCACATCAATTTCGCGATCGCCAATTTTAGACCGACTCCTAATTTCTTCCCCTGTTGTATCCACAACACTTTGACATAACACTGAGCAATAAGGGAAGTTAAACTCATGTGTTGCACAGTGGATCGGGTCAATTTCCACAGAGGCCAGCACGTCAAAACCAGCTTGTTCAAAGCCAAGAGTCATACCACCCGCGCCAGCGAACAAATCAACTGCGATCGCCCTTTGTTTTTTCATCTCATAAGCCATGACACCCCAATATATTTGCTCGCATTTGCAAAATTTCTTGAGCAGCGCGATCGCACACTCCAACTTCTCCCAAACTCTGCCGCATTTCTTCATAATCTAGCAAAGTTTGGTCTCTGCGACTGGGATTGAGTAGCAGTTCCATCGCTGCTTGGGTAATATTCTCTGCTGTGGCTTGCTCTTGTAAAAATTCTGGCACAATCGGCTTCATCACTACTAAGTTGGGTGGCGATGCAAAGCTGATAGAACCTTTGAGGATTTTACGAGCTATCCACGCAGTCAGACGACTTAGGCGGTAAACTACAACTTGCGGCACATTTAACAGAGCAAGTTCTAAATTGACAGTACCAGATTTACTGATGGCTAAATCAGCCGCAGCAAAAACTTCCATTTGTTGACCTGATATAACTGTCGCCCGTAAACCGTAACGCTCAACAGCTTCTTCAATTGGCTGTCTATAGACTTCCAGCGACAGGGGAATCCAGAAATGAACTTCCGGCAATTTAGCTTGAATAGTTTGGGCAGCTTGAAAAATAATTGGTAAAAGATATTTTAGTTCTTGGCGGCGAGAAGCGGGGAGGAGTGCGATCGCAATTTGTTCTGGTGCAATTCCCAGTGTCACACGCGCTGCTTGGCGACTGGGAGCATCTTGCATTCGGTCAATCAAAGGATGCCCTACCCAAGTAACTTTTGCCCCTTGCTGGCGAAAATAACGCGCTTCTTGTGGGAAAATTGCCAACAGCTTATCTGTAAAACCAACAATCCGGTTAGTTCTGCGTAAACTTAATGACCAAGCCCACTCTTGGGGAGCAATGTAATACACCACAGGCACATCTGGTAACTGCCGTTTCATATAAGTCCCAATTTCCAGATTGGGAGTCATATAATCGATCAGCACCACTAAATCCGGTGGATTTTCTTTTAGAGAAGCGATCGCCTGACGTTGCACCTGGAGAGTCGGTAAGATATAAGGTAGCCCTTCTAAAATACCCATTGAGCCAATACTACTAGTATTTCCCAGCAGAATTGCTCCAGCCTCCACCATTTTTTCGCCACCCAGCGCCACAATCTCTAATTCCAACCCAATCGCCACAGCTTGACGCTTCAGTGCTGTAATTAGCAGCGACCCTTGTAAATCGCCAGAGACTTCACCAGTGCTGATAAAAATCCGCATTTTATAATTAAAGTTAGAAACTAAATAGTTAGGAGTGAGGAGTTAAAATAGTTAGGAGTGAGGAGTTAGGAGTGAGGAGTTCAAAATTTAATTGATCAACTCATAACTTAATTTCATAATTAAAGTTAGAAGTTAGGGAATAAATAGTTAGCAGTGAGGAGTCAGCAGTGAGGAGTTAAAAATTTCATTGATCAACTCATAACTCATAACTTAATTTGATAATTAAAGTTAGAAGTTAGAGAATAAATAGTTAGCAGTGAGGAGTCAGCAGTGAGGAGTTAAAAATTTCATTGATCAACTCATAACTCATAACTTAATTTGATAATTAAAGTTAGAAGTTAGGGAATAAATAGTTAGCAGTGAGGAGTCAGCAGTGAGGAGTTAAAAATTTCATTGATCAACTCCTAACTCCTAACTCCTAACTCCTAACTTAATAATTCACGATTCATCACTCACGCCTTTTCTCCCTTTACCGGGAATCAAGCCACGCCTTCCCGGCATCTGAGAAAGTAGCAGAAAGCGTCGCAAATGCTGCAACTGTTCCCTATCCCCTAACAGTTCGAGTTTTTCCAAGGCATCCTTAAAGGACAAATCAGAACGGTAGAGAATGCGGAAGGCTTTTTTCAGCACAAGTAAATCTGCTGAGTCCATACCAGACCGTTTGAGTCCCACAACGTTGAGGGTTCGCACTCGCGCCGGATTTCCTTCTACTAGCATATATGGGGCCACATCTCGGTCAATCCGTGCCATGCCTCCGACCATTGCCTGTCTACCAATATGCACAAATTGATGCACACCTAAAACTCCACTTAGCCTAGCGCGTGACTCTATATGCACATGACCTGCCAACGCTACAGAGTTAGCAATCACTACCTGGTCTTCAATTACGCAGTTATGAGCTACATGGACATAAGCCATCAGCAAATTACCATCGCCAATCACCGTTGCTTCACCAGCACCGGTAGCGCGGTTAATAGTAACGTACTCACGAATTAAGTTGTTATCTCCAATTTTAACCCAAGTTGGTTCTCCCACAAACTTGAGATCCTGTGGTTCCATACCGATGGCTGCACCTGTAAAAATCTGATTTTGCGCCCCAATTTCACAAGGCCCCTCTAGCACTGCATGAGCGCCGATTATTGTTTCAGGGCCCACTTTGACATGCGCTCCAATCACAGCATAGGCACCGACTTGCACTGTATGGTGGAGTTCCGATTTCGGATCAATTACAGCAGTTGGATGAATTAGCGTTTTCAAGGGTGAATCTCCAGAACTGTCTTGATAAGTCAGCGCCAGGTAGGGTTTCTGAGGCAGCGTCTAACTCTGGTTAAGAGAGTTGTACAGACTACCGTCCCATCGAGGCGACTGGTAGAGCGTGAAGTATTTCAGTGAACGAAAGTGTCGGGCAAAGCAAGTTAAGTGTGTTCGAGTAGCATCTCGTAAAGAGGGCGTCGAAAATCAAGAAATTATTAGATGCTGTTGTGGATTTTTTTTAACTTTCATCCTTTTTTAGGATTCAGTGAGGGCATTTCACGGCTATGCCAATACCACGAAAGCAAACTTTTAGTTAACTAGAGAAAACATTAATTCCCCTTCACAAGCAAGTTGACCGTCAACTTCGGCACGACCTTGCATCTTACCGAAACGACGTTGTTTTACCCATAACAGTTCCACCGTCATTACTAGTTGATCCCCCGGTACAACCTGGCGGCGAAAGCGAACTTTATCGATACCAGCGAAGACGAACAGCCCGCCTTCTACTGAAGACATTTGAGTTAAAACAATGCCCCCAACTTGTGCCATTGCTTCGACAATTAGCACCCCTGGCATCAGTGGACGACCGGGGAAATGTCCTTGAAAATGGGGTTCGTTGATAGTGACATTTTTAACGCCAACAGCTTTTTTACCTGGAACGTAGTCAATTATTTTGTCTACAAGTAAAAATGGGTAGCGGTGGGGTAGCAATTCCTGAATTTCTTCAGATGTGAAAGTTGTTTTAATCTCAGATGTGATTGTAGTCTGATTTGTGGCCTGTTGTTCGGTAGATGTAGGTGCAGTAGGATCTGTGGTATTCACTTCGGTAACCATTGACATTGGCCGTGTGGTTAATTTTTTATCTGAAAGTTTAGCAGGGAGGCGTATATCGAAAGCTTTAATAATCCTGGATTTTAAACTTTAGAGCAAATCCCAAATCTAAAATCCCAAATCTAAAATTTTCTGAGCCAGTTGGATGTGTAAATTATGACTGGCTTTATACGCTAAGAAATGGGCACGAGGAAAAGTTCCTAGTAAGCTTAAATCTCCTACTAAATCCAAGATTTTATGACGGACTGGCTCATTTGCAAATCTCAATGGTGGATTTAGCCAGCCTTCTGGCCCGCAAACGAGTGCATTATCCAAAGTGCCACCTTTAATTAAGCCTGTTTTTTGTAAGTGTTCAATTTGATGGAGTAACCCAAAAGTACGAGCAGGAGCAATTTCCGCCGCAAAGCTAGCAGAAGCTTTTTCTAGTTCAGTGGTTAGTGACCAACTATACCATTGATTACCAATGGCAGGTAGATCAAAATCAATCCCGTAACTAAAGCGGGTTTCTGGTGCTGGGAGGGCACATACAAAGGCATCCCCTTGATAGACCCATATTGGCTCTGTAACAGCCAAAGGAACTTGGTTGTTAACGGGTTGTGATATTAAGCCTACTTGGGCAATGTTGGCTGTCCACACACTTGCTGAACCATCCAAAAGGGGGACTTCTGACCCATCAATTTCAATCCGGACATTATCCACGCCCATACCCGAAAGCGCTGCCAACAAATGCTCTACCGTGCGAACATAAGCTTCACCCTTGCCCAACTGAGTTGAGAGAACAGTGTGGCTAACTGCCGCAACTTGGGCTGGAATGATCGGCAAATCCGGCAAATCCACTCGCACAAAGTAGCGTCCACTTCCCGTTTCAGCTGGTAGTATCCGCACCTGGGTATTCACACCGCTATGCAATCCCACCCCTATTTGGGTGATTTCGGCTGCTAGAGTGTGCTGTTGCATAGCCGAAAAGTCAATATATTTTCTTTAGTATTGTTCATCGTCTGTTTTGGTAAAGTCCCTGATATTCCCCTAAAAATGTCATTAATCCCTTTATCGGAACAGTATTGAGGTAAATGTAAAAATTAGCAAGCTAATTGTCATTTGTCATTTGTCCTTTGTGATTCACTAATGATCAATGACTCATGACTAATGACAAACTAAAACCTTTCGCCAATACCGAAATTAATCCGACTATCACCGTCATCGTTGATACCGTAGTCAATACGAATTGGCCCTAATGGAGACTGGACGCGAACGCCAAGACCATAACCGTAGCCACTACCATTTTTGTTCAATACTTCAGCCGCTCTGGTACTAGTTCCTAGGTCACTGCCGAGATCAAAAAATAATGCGCCACTGACTACTGAAAAAACTGGAAACCGATACTCAACTGATGCTTGCACGTAAGAGCGTCCACTACCTAATCTTCCTTCTTCATAACCCCGGACGGAGTTGCTACCGCCGATGGTAAAGGCTTCGTAAGGAGGCAAGTCACCAAGGATGGTTCCTGCTTGCAGGTTAAATGCTAAAGTTTGTGCCCCCTTACTGAGGCTAATAAGCTTGATGGGTAAATATTGGCTGTAGCTACCACGCAATCTGGTAAGAAAAATATTGCCTTGTCCCACAGGTACTGACTGGTCTACCCCGAAGCGAAGATAAGAACCGCTAGTGGGTTGCAATGGGTTATTACGGAGGTCGCGCTGTGCCCCTAATTGCAATAGTACTAAATCATCTTCACCTGAACCAGATGAGGTAAGTGGAATTTCTTCGCTGGTGCGGTTCCCATTATCGTCAAACACTGCTCCTGTTTTTCTGAGATTGCCATCGCCATCACGGGCGGAAACTCGTTGATACTGTAAACCTGCTGAGGCAGTCCAGACGGAAGTTTTGTAAGGATTGGCAGAAAGAGGACGGGTAAAGGTGACACCACCACCTAGACGGAGAATGCGGGGGCGATCTTGAGAATCTGTATTAGTAAGATTATTTGGGTCAAAGGTTCTAATATCCTGGTCTTTGCCATCAAAAATCAATGAAATGGAACTGCGGCGAAAAAGATTGGTTGTGTAGGAAGTCCGGTAGGGATCTCCCGCAATCCAGGGGTCTGTATACCGCACGTCAAACAGCAGTTCCCGTTCTCCTACCTGCACTTCTGCTCCCAGTTTTTGGTTCCGACCGTTCAGGTTTTGCTGTTGATAGCTTACTGTTCCAAAAAGTCCGCTAGCAGAACTAATCCCTGCGCCAGCCGCAATAGAACCACTGCTGCGTTCAGCTACATTCACTACTACATCGACCTTGCTGGGGTCAGTACCAGGGTCAAGGGAGACATTTACATCTTCAAACAGTCCCAGTCCATACACGCGCTGTAGGTCTTTTTGCACTGTGTTGCGATTGAATACTTGTCCTGGCTTCAACTCCAATTCTCGTGTAATGATGTAATCTTGTGTCCGTCCGCGAATTGGTTGTCCCTTTTCGTCTGTCTCTTGACCGTCTTTATTGCGGAACCGGACTCTAATGTTTTCTACTACACCTTCTGCTACTTGCAAGGTAACAACCCCGTTTTGAGAGACTTGGGGCGCTCCAATCACGTTGGCTAGTACATAACCTTGGTCTTGATACCGTTTGTTTAACTGCTTGATACCTTCTTGCAAGTCACGCAAGTTGAGAATTTTGCCATACTGTTCGCGAAATACTTGATCTACAGTATTAGTTGGTAGTACAGAAGCAACACCAGTGCCAGGATTGGCTTGCACTTCTACTTTGCTCAGGACGGGGTTAGGCTGCACAACAAAGCTCACCCGCACTCCCAAGGGGGTATCTTCTGGGGCTGCTTGGACGTTGGAGAACAAGCCAGTACCAAAGATGGCGTTAATATCTTCTTGCAGTTGGCTGCGGGTTGTCGTTCGTCCTGGTTGGGTACGAATTACCCTATAAACTTGGTCTTCCAGTTCTGGTGATAGTTGCCCAGCCTGTGGTCTAACTACTACTTCCGACACCAGTACGCGAGGATCATTGGCTTCTGGGGCTGCGTTGGGTTGAGTATTTCCCGGAGTTGTCGGTGGGTTAACATTCTGTGGACTGGGAGTAGCACCTGGGCGTGGGGTAGGTATTCGTTGTTGACTATCTGGGAATGGAAGGTCTGGAGCGGCTGATGGTTCTGGAGTTGTGGGTAATAAAGGTTCCGTTGTCGGTGGATTGACATTCTCTGGAACTGGAGTTGTCTCAAGAGTTGGGGAAGGCGTTGGTTGCTGATTCGCTGGCGGTGGAATATTTGGGCTGGGGGACGGTTGTTGAGTAGGGTTGGGGTTGATTTGAGGGGTTTGTGCAGTTGTTGGGGTTGTGGAGGTTGGCAGTATTACCTCTGGGGCCGCGTACGCGTAGCCCAACCCAGGTATCGCTGCTAGATTGGCAGAGTAAACTTTGACAACGCCAGGTTGTAGATGTTCCCCCTCTGTAACCTCTGTGGGTTTAAGTCGAGATTCTAGACTTTTACTAGAGTTACCCTGACCAGTGTCCTTTTCTGGCTGCTGATTTGTTTGTAGTGTCAAAACTTCTGTTGTCTGTTTTGAACTGTTGGCGGTTTCTGCATTTGCACTCAATGAGCCGCCCAAAGGGACTGCAATTGCTACTGCTGCCACCAATACGGGAGATAAACGCATTTTACTTATAATTCCTCTTCACGACCACACACCATCACAAATTAGTCATTAGTCATTGAGCATTATTGACAAATGACAAATGACAATCCAAACGAGTTTAATTGATTTTTGCCCATTTAGTTATTACTCTGTACCGCTTTTAGCACTCTTTGTAAAACCTCCTGGTAGGCATCCTCTACATTTCCTAAGTCTCGGCGAAAACGGTCTTTGTCCATTACCCGCCGATTTAAGTCCTCTTCTGCGGTATCCCACAAACGGCAGGTGTCGGGGCTAATCTCATCTGCCAAGAGCAACTGCTGTTGTGAGTCCAAACCAAACTCTAGTTTGAAGTCTACTAGAGTAATGCCACACCTTTGCCAGAACTTATTGAGAAATTCGTTGATTTGCAATGCTAGATGTATAATTGCGTCTACTTGTTCCGCAGTAGCTAGTTCTAGCAGGTACAGGCGATCGCGCGTCAACAAGGGATCTCCTAACTGATCGTTTTTGTAATAAAACTCAACCATTGGCTGTTTCAGAATTGTACCCACTGGTAATCCTGTTTGCTGACACAGACTGCCAGCAGCAATATTTCTGATAACTACTTCTAAGGGTAAAATCTTTACTGCCCTCACCCGCATCTGATTCGGGGCAGGGCTGTCGATAAAGTGAGTCTTTATACCATTTTTCTCCAACTGTTTAAAAAGTTGGCTGGAAATGCCACAATTAATTTTTCCTTTACCTTGGATACTGCCACGCTTTTGGGCGTTAAACGCTGTGGCATCGTCCTTAAAATCAGCTAGCAAGACTTCGGGATCGTCCGTTGTATAAAGAATTTTCGCTTTGCCTTCGTATAACTTGGAATTAACAGACATGGTGACAGGTAAAGTTCTAGGCGATGGACAAAAATTGTCCTTTGAGGTTTCACCATTTTATCTTTAGTTATCAACTATTAGCCATTACTAATGATTGAAGAGGAAGCGGGGCTGCCGATAATTGGGCAGAAAACCGCACTTGTGCCCCATGCCCAATGCCCTCTTGTTAGTAACAGAATCAGTAAGTAGGTCGGCGCAATTAAAGTTAACTGGCTAAGGCTGTCATTTGTCATTCGTCATTCGTCATTAGTAAGGGTTTTAAGCTTATTTATGCTTCGTAACATACTTAAGTTTTTTCGCACCAATGTATTTGGTTAGCAAAGACTGACAACTGAATCTCTAAAAGGATGTTTTAAAAGTCTTTTTATCGGTAGCAAAACGTTCTAGATCCCCCTAAATCCCCCTTAAAAAGGGGGACTTTGAAAGGTTTTGCCCCCCTTTTTAAGGGGGGTTGGGGGGATCAATAAGTACCTAAAATCACAGCCAACCACTTTTAAAACATCCTCTAACTTTTAACAGAGGACAATTGGCTTTGGTGTATGTTAATTGTACTACGTATTTTCACCAAAAAAGATTGTAATTATTTACCAGTAAGAAACTGTATTTCATAGATGAAGTATGTTTGAATCGTTTGTAAATCAGGGTTTCCACGGAAGTTAATTACAATCTAAATTCATAAATTAAGATAAAATAAATGAACAAACTGAAGGAAATTGAAGAATTTAGGAGTCAGAATCAAGACCCTCGCGGACTCGCTAACGCTGCGCTATCAGTCGGGGATTCAGACCCGCCACTGATTGAAGACCACTAAATTTTCAATTTAGTGGGGGTGCAAAAACGCCGATTATTCAGACGCTCGATGACTCGCTAACGCTGCGCTATCCGCTTTTTCCTACATAATTCATTCTGAATTCCGACTCCTAAGTAGAGCGGCGTAAATAATTAAAGGTTTGTAGTCAGGACTTTAGTCCTCATTTGAGGGCTGTTCGCGGAGCGTTCCCGTAGGGTAGCCCTCACTACAAACTAATATCAAGATTTTTTACATTACTTAACCTAGTTTGATTTATTATCACCGACTTACTTAACTCGTGAATTCTATTCGATAAATTGGACAACAAATATAGTGAACAAAGATGATTTTCTCTATCCTCGTGGTCGCTACTACGGTCAGGTAAAGCCAGAAAACTTGGTTTTTAATGCAAATCTGCAAGAATTTGCCCAACGAGTAAGCTACATTTGCAACCTAGAAACAGGTGGGAAACTGCCTCCAGGTGCAGCTTACGAACAAATAAAGGATCTATGGAAACAGTTGAAACGCTCAAAAAAAGAGCTAAGAATCGGCGAAGACCCGTTTCAGGACGATCAAAGGGAGTCTCATGGTTGAAGGAAAAATAACAGAGACGAGGTGGACAAGGAGAACAAGCATAGCCAATAACAAATGACAAATACTTCGACTTCTCTGCGAGACGCACTCGCGTTCGCGGTTACTGAGCGTAGTCGTTGGCGCAGCCTCTCGTAGAAAAGGGCAGTACAAGTGACAAATGACAAATGACAAATGACAAATGACAAATGACAAATGACTATTTAGTAACCGTTGTCCAGACACCATCCCAGGAATCTGGAGGCGGCGCTTGTTGATAATTACGCGCACGTTCTAAGTGTAGAATAACAGCTTGGTCTTGAGGTTGGATGGACTTGGCCGCTTTAAAACAGGCGATCGCTTGTGAGAAGTTGCGGGATAAATAAGCCGAGCGTCCAGTATGATAGTGAAAGAGAAACTCTTGGATTTTGGCATCTAGGGGAGTATTGCGATCGCCAATTAATTCGTAGATATTCACAGCCTGGTGTTTGCCTTTGACACGAATTTTATCTAATTGGCGCACCCAAATGCGATCGCTGCACAGTTGATAAGTAAATTCACTTAAAAGAATATCACAACCATATTCTTTAGTTACTGCTTCTAAACGCGAACTCAAATTTACGCTATCCCCAATTACGGTGTAATCCATCCGTTTGCGCGAACCAATATTACCTGAAACCACATCCCCAGAACTAATGCCAATGCCAATATGAATTTGTGGCTGGGTCTGGATAATTTGCCGTTGGTTAAATTCCTCTAGGCGGCTTCGCATATCTAACGCTGACTGTACAGCCCTCCAAGCATGATTTTCTGTAAGTGGTAACGGCGCACCAAATACCGCCATTAAAGCATCACCAATAAATTTATCGAGAGTGCCTTCGTAGTTAAAAACCGCCTCCACCATTGTTTCAAAATACTGATTAAGTAGCGATACCACCTCAGATGCACCGAGATTTTCCGTAAGTGTTGTGTAGCCCCGAATATCAGAAAACAAGATGGTTACTTCCTTTCGTTCACCCACCATTAAGCCATCTTCTCCCAAAGCCATCACTTGTTCAGCTACATGGGGTGTTAGGTAGCGGGACATGGTAGTTCTCATCCGTTTTTCCTGACTGATGTCTTCCAACACCACCAAACCACCGCGTACATCGCCTTCTGGGTTAGTTAGAGGATTAACAGTGAGATTGATACTGCGCTCTAAGTTTCGCACCTGATCAACAGTGAAAAATTCCGATTGGGGAGTCAGGGGTAGATTCCAGGGAATGAAAACATCGGGGTTAGTGCGATCGCGCACTGCTAAGATTGAGGAACCAGGCGTGTAGATATTTTCCTCCCGTTGAGGCGACTGGCGTTGTTGAATCTCACTTTGAATTTCTAACTCCTCACTCATAACTTGGCACACTCCCACCATCAAACTTTGCTCTGGCACATAATGTTTAGCTCCCGTTTTTAAACTATCTTCTAGTCGCATTTGAAGATTTTCAATTGGCACAACTTCCCAAACTAGGCGACCAATCAAATTTGGTTCCCACAAGAGCTTGTTGTTCTTGCTATTAGCATCTGTTATCGGACAACCCAGCAACTCCAGAGCCGCATCATTAATCGTGACAATCCGTCCTGCCATATCTGTAGAAATCACAGCATCTGACAAACTTTGCAAAATGTCTTTTTGATACTGTTTTTCTAACAGCACATTTTCAAACAGGCGAGCATTTTCTAAGGCAATTCCTGCCTGGATATTAAAAGCCCGCATAAACTCTTCATCAGAAGCCGTAAAACTGCTTTGTTGCTTATTAATTAATTGCGTGACACCAATCAACTCATTTGCAGAATTAAATACTGGTAAACATAGGATATTGCGAGTTATATAGCCAGTTTTTTTATCTGTAGTCGGGTCAAAGCGGGGGTCTTTATAGGCATCGGAGATATTTAAGGCTTCACCAGTGGAGGCTACATATCCAGCAATACCACGGTTAGCGGGAATGCGGATTTCTATTAAGTTTGTGCCATCCGCCGCAGCGGCCACCTTCGTCCAGAGTTCGCTCATCTCTTTACGATATAAAAACAGTGTGCTGCGGTCTGCTTGCATTAGAATTCGAGCTTGCTCCATGACCATCTGCAAAGTTGCTTCTAAATCCAGACTTTGCCCTAGTGTCTGAGTTGCTCGCAATAAAGCCGTTGCTCCTCTTTGATTACGAGCGGCTACATAAAAAGATTGGCAGCTTTCCAGGATAATACCAATAGAAGCAGCAAAGTCTCGAAAACGTTCTTCATCATCATGATTAAAGGGAATATTCCCGGTTTTATTAGCCAGTTGCACCACCGCTACAGTCTGGTTTTTGCTACTGATAACAGGCATACATAAAATATTGCGGATTTTGTAGCCCATTTGTTTTTCAAGTTCTGGGCTAAATAAAGGGTGAGTATAAGTTTCAGATATATTTAGATATTGACCTGTACTGGCAACATGACCAGGGATACCTACTGTAATAGGAGTACGAATTTCTAAGAATTTTTGGGTATTATCTTGAGGAACTTTTGACCACAATTGACCTTTGTCATAGTCAACTAAAAAAATGGCCGTGTGTTCTGCTTGAAGAATTTGACCAATTTTGAGTGTGATAGCTTCTAGTACCTTCTCTAACATAGTTTCTAGAGCTTCATTATTGATCAATTCAATAGCTCTAAGAAATTGCTGGAACTCAGCAGTTATGAAGTCGAGTAAACAAATAAATTCATTAACAGATAAGTCTTTTACGCGACGTAGTAGGGCGTGAGTACGATTAACTTGAGTTAATTCAGTTAATGTAGCCAAGACGCTGCCAGGATTGGGAAGTGTCATGGTAATTTTAGATTTTAGATTTTAGATTAGGACTTACGCAAAGTAATGAAAAAACGAACCGCATAGACGCAAAGCGGCTTCCCGCAGGGTAGGGCGCAAAGGACACAAAGAAATAAGAGTTTCAGGGAGTTATTGCGTAAGTCCTATAGATTTTAGATTTTAGATTTTAGATTTTGGGCATTGGGCATTGAGCATTAGGCATTGGGCATTGGGCATTGGTTATTAATTCTTCTCATCTCCCTCATCTCCCTCATCTCCCTCATCTCCCTCATCTCCCTCATCTCCCTATTTTGCCAACTGTTGAGAACATATCACCTTTTGATAGTAATCTTGTAGCTGCCTAGTAGCAGCTGCCCAACCCCAACTTTCTGCTTCCTGGCGAGCATTTTGACGAATGATGTCTCGTTGTTGTTTTTGTTCTAAGAGGCGAACAGTAGCAGCTAATGCCCCTTGAATATCTGCTGTTGGCTCAAAAAGATATCCATTTACCCCATCCGTCACAATATCAGGAATTCCCCCGGAACGGGCTGCCACTACCGGACAGCCAGCAGCCATCGCTTCTAGTAGTACTAAACCTAGTGTTTCTGTACGGGAAGGAAACATAAAGGCATCAGCACTAGCAAAGGCAGAACCTAACTCTTGCCCCATGAGATACCCAACAAAATAAGTGTTTGTGCCAGCAAAGTGCTTTTGCAATGTTTGACGGTGGGGCCCATCCCCAACTAATGCCAACCGCGCTGCCGGAATCGCCTCTAAAATTGGTTTGATGCGCTCAATTTCTTTTTCAGCAGAAAGTCGCCCAACGTAAAGTAGCAATGGACTTTCTGGATGATTTTGCGATAGGCGCGATCGCATCTCTACATTAGCTAAATCGGGGTGGAATAATTCTGTATCTACCCCACGCTGCCATAAATCTACACGTTCAATACCATGTGCTGTCAGTTCCTCTATCATTGCTGTGGAGGTACACAGATTCAAAGCAGCTTGATTATGAGCGCCTTTCAGCAGTTCCCAAAGAAAACCTTCCAGCATCCCCAAGCCGTAATGCTGGAGATATTGGGGCAAATGCGTATGATAAGACGCTACTAAGGGTATTTTGAGGATTTTGCTATAAAATATGCCAGCTAAACCCAAAACTGCTGGATTCACCACATGAATAACATCAGGCTTAAACTCTTCTAAGGCGTAACCAATGGCTGGGCGGGGAAGAGCCATTTTCAATTCTGGATACAATGGCAGAGGAAAGCCAGTAACGCCGTAAACTTTAGCGCCTTTGTGTTCTGTGATGCCTCCATCAGGGGCAATCACCAACACTTGATTACCACTGCGCTGTAGATGGTCAACAGTATGACGCAGGCGCGTTACAATGCCGTCAACCTTGGGTAAAAAGGTTTCGGTGAATAGGGCAATTCTCATATAAAACTATTCAGTACAAGCAGATAATCCCAGCTTTTGTTGCGTTTCGGTATCAAACACAGACTAAACTGTTTCCCGTGCTGTAATCAATTCTGCACAGTCAAAATAACTGATTGGTCGTCATATTGTGCTAAGATATGACGACCAGTTTTAGACCCACTATTTACTGGGGTTTATCCTAATTTCTGTGCCAAGAGACTTTAGGCAGGATTTGTTTGTGATCAACTCGTTTCTGATACTTAATGGCAAAGTTTAACAGAGAATCGAGTAAAGAATCAGAGAGCAAGTGAGGCTCTAAACCTAAATCGAGCAATTTAGTGTTTTTAGCGTTAAAATAATGTTCTTCTTTCTCGACTCTGGGATTATCTAAGTGATTAATTTCTACATTCAATCCCATAGCGTTACCAGCTTTTTTCACCATCAATGCCAAGTCGCCGACGCTGAATTGTTCGGTAAATTGGTTAAATACGCGGAATTCACCAGCCTCGGCAGGGTTAGCGATCGCTAACTCCACACATCTTACTGTATCCCGAATATCCAAAAATCCGCGAGTTTGCCCGCCTTTACCATAGACGGTGAGGGGATGTGCGATCGCTGCTTGAATACAAAAGCGGTTTAGTGCTGTACCAAACACACCATCATAATCCAGCCGATTAATCAATAGTTCGTCCATCCCCGTTTCTTCGGTTAAAACGCCATAAACCACACCCTGATTTAAATCAGTTGCCCGCAATCCCCAGATCCGGCAAGCAAAGTGGATATTATGACTATCATGAACTTTGCTTAAATGGTACATTGAACCGGGCTGCTTGGGATAAGGTAGGGTATCCTTGCGTCCATTGTGTTCAATGGTGATATACCCTTCTTCTATATCAATGTTGGGTGTACCGTATTCACCCATTGTCCCCAGCTTCACCAAATGACAGTCGGGGAAATCTTCCCGCATGGCGTACAGTAAGTTCAACGTACCAACTACATTATTGACCTGGGTAAGAACTGCGTGTTCTCGGTCAATCATGGAAAATGGGGCAGAACGCTGTTCACCAAAATGCACTAGGGCATTTGGCTGAAATTGCTGTAATGTTTTCTGGAGAAACTCGTAATTCGTAATATCGCCGATGAACAAGTCGATCGATTTACCCGTCAAATCTTGCCAGCGCTGGAGACGTTGCTGAATTGGTGCGATCGGAGTGAGAGTTTCGACACCTAGTTCATTATCCCAGTGCCGCCGCACCAAGCTATCTAAAATTCCAACTTCATAACCTCGATTGGAAAGGTAAAGAGCAGTTGCCCAACCGCAATATCCATCACCACCAATAACCAGGACTTTCATCTTCACCAGTTTTTACTCGCTGATAGCTAAATCTATCAGGTTTCTGTACCCTGTTAATCATTATTCTGGCGGATATGTGGATTTTGGGTAAGTGGGGATGGGGGAGATGGGGGAATGAGGGAGATGAGGGGGATGAGGGAGATGAGGGAGATGAGGAGGATAACCAATGCTCAATGCCCAATGCCTTATTAAAACTTTGAAATCCGATACTGCTGGGCAATGTAATAAAACAAACGATAGTAGTATTGAAAATTTTGGCTTTTGCTTCGTCCCTGCAAATAGTATTTCACTTGACTCTGAGTTAGTGTCAGTGTCATCGAACCTGCTTTTTGATCAACCTCTACAACCATCACTCCAGATACTCCTTGGGCGGTTTGAAAGTTGGGTTTTATCTTTTTCACAGATTCTTGATCATTTAGTAACTCCTGACTTGCCCAACCCCGAATTTCCACGGAGTTATCCTGTGGCGAAATAAACGTAATGCCATCATTGTTTGCTGGGGCTGCTAAAGAAGTCCAGTTACTTGGATATGGAAATTCAAAGCCATAACGGGTGTTGCTATAAGTTTTCCAGGCGATCGCTCCGGCGTTAAAATCATTTGCAGTACAACCCCACAGGATTATTAACAGGGCAATGACTCCAGTAACGCTGGCAGTAAACCGATAAATTTTTCGCCCTAAACTATAGGTTTTATTAGCAGTACCCATTTACATTATTGGACTTTGGACAAAAAAGAAGTGTTCGCGTATGTATTACGCGAATAAATGATTAATCTTGTTTATAGTTACCAGCAAAAAAAAAGCATAGCCACCAGAACCCCAAGGTATAGTAATATAAACTAC